>JBDLQN010000057.1:0-6518 GCA_039800585.1 Pseudomonadota bacterium | reverse complement strand
CAGCTGTTAGCCTAAACTGCGGCAGACCTCGTGCACCAATTGTGGGCCACGATAAATCAAGCCGCTGTAAAGCTGAACCAAGCTCGCACCTGCTGAAATTTTCTCAGCAGCATCAGCACCTGACAAAATGCCACCAACCCCAATAATCGGTAATTCACCAGCCAACTGTTGAGATAACTGCTGTATCACTTGCGTAGATTTTTGACGTACTGGCGCACCTGATAAACCACCCGCCTCCTCCGAGTGCAGCATACCTTTAACAGCCTCTCTATCCAGCGTAGTGTTAGTGGCAATCACACCATCAAATCTATGCTGTTTGAGCAGATCTGCGATTTCAATAATCTGCTGAGCATCTAAATCTGGTGCGATTTTCAAAGCAATCGGCACATATTTTCCATGCTGATTGGCCAAAATCTTTTGTTCCGCTTTTAAAGTTGAAAGCAAGACAGCTAGGGCTTCTTTTTCTTGCAACTGACGCAAGTTCTTAGTGTTGGGGGAGGAGATATTAACGGTAATATAAGTGGCGTAAGAATAAACTTTGCGCAGCCCTATCAGATAATCATCAACCGCACGCTCGTTAGGTGTATCAAAGTTTTTACCGATATTAATGCCCAACACCCCACGATATTTTGCGGCTTGAACATTGCGAATCAACTGATCCACACCCAAGTTATTAAACCCAAAACGATTAATAATGCCTTGCGCTTGTTTCACCCGAAACAAACGTGGCTTAGGATTGCCAGGTTGCGGACGAGGTGTCACCGTACCGATTTCAATAAAGCCAAAACCCAAGGCGGCCATACCATCGATCACGACGCCATTTTTATCTAGGCCAGCGGCGAGACCAACAGCATTGGGAAACTCGATGCCCATGACTGTTTTGGGCTGACATTTAGGCGCCGAGGGATATAAAGATAACAAGCCTGCTTTTTCAGCAAAACGCAGGCTTGTTAATGTAAGGTCATGTGCTTTTTCAGCGTCGAGCTGAAACAACAAAGGTTTGGCAATCGAGTAAATATTCATGCGAGTATTTTACTCGAAAAGCGGGCTTAACAATCGTGAACGACAATTTCCTCTGAAAGACGAATCATGCGCTCAACAGGCGTCACCCAAACAATACCATCACCGATTTGTCGTGTGTGAGCTACTTCCACGATGATTTGCAGCACGCCCTCGACCAAGTGATCTGGCACCACCATATCCAATCTGACTTTAGCTGTGTAGTCAGAAAGCTCATCGCGAATACCTACTCCTGGCTTAGCAACATAATGACCTGCACCTTCAACTTTAGTGACCGTCATTCCAGGAAACTCTTTGATGTTCTTTAGAGCGGAACGGATCTTCGCCAATCGCTGCGGTTGGATAATCGCTTTAATTTCTTTCATTTTCTTATCCTCACAACACCTGATTAAGCTTCAGGTGTTGTTTCGTCAAATTTACGATACAAGGTTGGTAGAACCACCAAAGTAAGCAAGGTAGAACTGATCAAGCCACCGATCACTACAATCGCTAATGGTCGCTGAATTTCAGAACCAGGACCAGTAGCAAATAAGAATGGTACCAAAGCCAACATAGCGACAGTAGCCGTCATCATCACTGGCCTAAATCGCTGCTGACATCCCTTCACAATCGCATCAAATTGGCTAATGCCATCATCACGCAAATGACGTATATAGGAAACCAACACCACCCCATTTAGCACAGCAATCCCCCATAATGCGATAAAACCAACTGAGGCTGGCACAGACAAATACTCCCCAGTAAGAAATAGCGCAAAGATGCCGCCAATCGAAGCGAATGGGAGCACCATAATAATCATGGTTGCGTATCTAACTGAGTTAAACAACAAGAATAATAAGAAGAAAATAGCGCCAATGGTAATAGGAATAATCATTTTCAGATGACTCATGGCACGCTGCATATTTTCGAACTGTCCGCCGTATTCCAAATAATAGCCATCAGGCAACTTCACTGTACCATCAAGCACTTTCTTTAGCTCATCTACAAACCCGCCCAAATCTCGGTCTTTAACGTTAATACCCACCACAATCCGACGTTTAGCCATTTCACGACTAATTTGCGCTGGGCCATCTTTCACTTCAACCTTAGCCAAATCACGAAGTGCGACACGTGAGCCGTTCGGTGAAGTAATCATAAGATTGCTAATTTCTTCGACATTATTACGGAAGTTTTCTGGATACCTTACGGCCGCACTAAAGCGCCGCTGACCCTCGTAAATTTCCGTCGCCACTTTGCCGCCAATCGCGGTTTCAATGACGTCATGGATATCACTGGCGTTAATACCATGGCGCGCAATTGCCTGCCTATCAATCATAATATTAAGGTATTGCTGGCCAGAAACTTTTTCTACCTTAATTTCTGTCGCACCATTTATTTTTAGCGCAAGTTTGGAGATTTCTTCAGCTTTGCTTCTCAATAACCCCATATCTTCGCCAAAAATTTTCACAGCGACGTCGGCACGGACGCCGGTCAGCAGCTCATCAATACGGTCAGAAATAGGCTGCGCCATAATGATTTGCACCCCAGGCAAACGATTGCTCAACACATCACGCATTTTCTCGGCAATATCATCCTGCGTCCAACCACTAGGCCATTCATTTCTAGGCTTAAGGCTGATAATTGGGGTCGATTCATTTTGTGCCTGCGGGTCTGCGGGGCTTTCTCCTCGACCAACACCAGAAATTGCGGACTTCACGCCAGGAACTTGCTCCATAATGAGCTTCATAGCCTGATTTTCCATCTGAATGGACTCTTCCAACGATATATTAGGCACCCGGTTAATCCCTGGCACAATTGAGCCCTCTTTCATTTCTGGGATAAAAGACATCCCCAAAAATGGAAGAATAATCAGCGAAAGTACAAACAATCCGACAGCACCTGTTACTGTCTTCTTCTCATGATTTAGCGACCAATTTAGTAGCTTCAAATAAGGTTGTTTCATTCTTTGAATCAACTTGGTATCTTCACCAGAGCCGCCTTTTAAGATGTAAG
The DNA here is from genome assembly GCA_039800585.1 of Pseudomonadota bacterium. Taxonomy (GTDB): domain Bacteria; phylum Pseudomonadota; class Gammaproteobacteria; order Burkholderiales; family Methylophilaceae; genus Methylopumilus_A. Next base: position 3,506 of record JBDLQN010000057.1, on the reverse strand, counting down.
AACACAGCACTGGGGAGAGCGTGAGAGATAAAATGAGTGAAACAAAAAGCGCAATTGCAATTGTCAGTGCCAAGGGCGCAAACATCTTGCCTTCCATGCCCTGCAAGGTCATCAATGGCAAGAACACAAGAATAATAATACCCACCCCGAACAACACTGGCGTACCGACTTCAGCTGCCGCATCTAAGACAATCCGCAATTTACTTTCATCTTTGCGATGTCCGAGCTGATGAAAGGCATTCTCAACTACTACCACAGAGCCATCCACCATCAAGCCAATCGCAATCGCCAGCCCACCCAATGACATTAAATTGGCAGAAATTCCATAATGGTTCATCGCCATAAAAGTAATGAGTGGCGTCAATATCAAGGTTCCAACCACAATCAAACTAGAGCGCACATCTCCCAAAAATAAGAAGAGAATAACAATTACCAATACAACACCTTCAATCAGCACCTTTGAAACAGTGTGCAGGGCAGCATCGACTAATTCACTACGATCGTAAAAAGGCACGATCTGTAAATTGCCTGGCAACATTCCTTTATTATTTATTTCAGCAACACGTGCTTTGATACGACTAACCACCTCTTTGGCGTTGCCACCACGCATCATCATCACTACGCCACCTACTGACTCGGTATCGCCATTTTTAACCAAGGCTCCCACACGCACCTCATTGCCCAGACGAACTTCCGCCACATCTCGCATATAAACTGGCACACCGTTTTTCTCTTTCAAAACGATATTGCGAATATCATCCAAACTTTGGATAAGACCAACACCTCGGATTAAATATTGCTCGGCGTAGTGCGGCAAGATACCGCCGCCGCTATTACCATTATTTTTGGCCAGTGCCGCATAAATATCCTGTAAGTTAAGCCCATAGTAATTCATTCGATCTGGATTTACTAAAGCTTGATACTGCTTCACATAACCGCCTTGCGAATTAATTTCTGCCACCCCGGGAATTCCGCGCAGCAACGGTCTCACAACCCAGTCCTGAATGGCTCGACGCTCCGTCAATTCCTCTTGGCTTAAGGCTTGTTTACCGTCTATTTTTTTATCAAGCGTGTACTGATAAACCTCCCCTAAGCCTGTTGATACTGGCCCCAACACAGGCGTAACGCCTTGCGGCATTTTTTCCATGACTTCAGCCAAACGCTCCATCACCAACTGGCGAGCAAAAAAGACATTTGTGTCATCTGTAAAAACCAGCGTAATCAGAGACAAGCCGTTTTTATTAAGCGACCGCATTTCGGTCAATCCAGGCAAACCAGTCATTGAAATCTCAAGTGGCACGGTGATAAATCGCTCCATCTCCTCTGGAGAACGACCTGTCGATTGTGTCGCAATCAATACCTGAACATTAGTAACATCGGGGAATGCATCAACAGAAAGTTTTTTAAGTGCAAAAAGTCCCGCCACCATTAGCGCAAGTGCTAAAACTACAACTACAAGGCGCTGCCTTAAAGCGCCACGAATAATCGATGCAATCATGTCCTACTCCAACTCTTTGCGCTTACGTTCATTGTTCACGTGGAATGCACCCTCACTGACCACAAGCTCATCCTTTTCCAGCCCATTAACCACTGCTACCATGTCTCGGAAGTCCGTCCCCAACACAACTTCACGCAGACGGAATTTATTAGGTGCAATTTGTACAAACACATGATCCTTGTCGTTCTCTCTAACTACCGCTTGCACTGGGATCGCGAGTTTAGGCAACGGTCTAGACTTAATTAACATTGATACCAACATATCAGGCTTAAGCGCCTTTTCTTGATTATTAATTTCACTACGGATCGTCACCGTACGGGTTTGTGGATTTACCACATCCCCCACATAAATCAACTTGGCACGAATAGAAGCTTTATCGAGTGCTGGCACTTCGATGCTGACTTCTTCCCCCATCTCAATCAAATTCACTTGCGCTTCCGGAACCTCGGCGACAGCCCAGACCTTTGATAGATCAGCTACTACAAAGAGCTCATCCGCAGGCTGCACAACCTGACCCAGATTAGCCTTTCGACCAATCACAGTACCAGCAATTCTGGCACTGACACTACTAAACGAATGCATTGCTGAAGACTTAGAAAGCTTAGCAATACTTTGTGGTGACATCCCCAAGACTTGTAACTGATCAGCAGAGGCATTTAATTCAGCTTGCGCCGCGCTCAATTCAGACTCTCTTCGTTGTAGCTCTGCTTTACTAATAACATCGGCATCAAGCAAAGTACGTGCACGTTCAACCGCCTTGCTATGCAACTCGATTTGTTGCAATGCTTTGATGTATACCAACTGATTCTGAGCCAACTCAGTGCTATTTAGTGTGGCAAGTGTTTGCCCTTGCTTCACTTGCTGACCGAGTACAGCGTCAATGTCAGTGATACGACCTGTCACTGGCGCGCCAATTCTTGCAATCCGCTGCTCACTGACCTGAATACTCCCTGGAATACGTAGTTCTTCACGGATTTCAGACTCGCCCACTTTAACCAAACGCACCCGCTCTTTGAGCGCTGAGTTTAATTCCACCACATTAGGGTCTTTTTCCACCTTGGGCTCTAGACCCTTTTCCCCTTTTTGACACGCAGTCAAAAAGCACACTAAAAAGACGTAAGCTAATAAACGAAAATAACGCATGTATACCCCTTAATTATTCTTATCTTGCAATAGATTTGTGCCCAAAAGTCGCTCCACCTCTAACATAGCAAGCACGTAGTCAAAACGTGCGCTTAAGTAATCTCTTTTCACGAGGCGATAAGTACGCTGCGCATCCAAATATTCCAAAATGCCTCTTTCACCATATTTGTAGGCTGATTCGGCGACTTTTAGTACTGATTCAGCTTGCACCAGCAATCCATTTTCAAATGAATTGAGCTGGTTTTTAGCAATCAAATAACGTTGATAAGAGGACTCTAAATCCCTGTTCAGGGCGAGCTCTCTATCGCTTAATTGGGCCTGCACTTGGTTAATATTAGCTGCCGCTTCGGCGATCTGGCCTTGACGTTGATTCCACAAAGGCAAAGGCAAAGCCAAACCCAAACGGAAGCTTGTTAGATCTGGATCCTGCTCAACACCTGCTTTCAACGTCAGCCCAGGGTTTCTAAGATTTTGTTCGAGACGCAGCTTGGCATCTGCTGTCTGCGAGGCAGCACGCACTTGCCTCAAGTAAGGACTTTGCGCGACCTGCTCTCGCAAAGACTCAATTGGTGGCAGACTTTGTTTGAGCGGCAACTCGCCAATCACTTGATAATTCGCTGGCATGGATGTCCCAACCAAACCTTGCAGAAATGCTTTCGCTTCTGCCACCCGCACTAAAGCCGCTTGATAATCACGCTCAGCAGCAAGCGCCTCGGTATCAGCCTTAATCAGCTCATATTTTGGCGACTCACCTACATCTACGCGCAGTTTGACGCGCTCACGAATTTGCTGGAGTAAATTGCGATCTTCCTCCATTAGACGCAAGGCATCTTGGCGCTGCACAACTTGATAAAAACCCTGCTTT
>JBDLQN010000056.1:0-10107 GCA_039800585.1 Pseudomonadota bacterium | reverse complement strand
TTTCCCCTCTTTATTTTCTGTCATTTTCGCCACTTGAATTAAATCCACCACACGCTCCATGCGTGCAGACCGCGAACCTTTTACCAACACCGTCACATTAGAATTCATTTGTTTTTTTAATGCATCCACTAATGCCTCAACACTTTCAAAATGCTGAGCAGCAACACCAAAAGCACTTACTGCTTGAGGCGTTAATTTGCCTAAAGCATAAAAATTTTCGACGTTCGCCGCCTTGGCATAGGCGCCAATTTCAGCATGCATTTTTGCGGCATCGTCGCCCAGTTCAGCCATATCGCCCATCACAAAAATGCGCTGACCTTGATTGGCAGCCAAGACATCAATGGCAGCTTTCATGGAAAGTGGATTGGCGTTGTAAGTATCATCAATCACCCTAGCACCAGCAAAACCTGACTTAGGTTGTAAGCGGCCTTTGACGCCAGCAAAGCTTGATAAACCTTGTGCAATTTTATTAAGCGGCACATTCAATGCGATTGCTGCTGTAGCAGCAGCCAAGGCATTACGTACGTTATGCTCACCAGGCACAGGCAAATTGAAATCTACATTTCCAACTGGCGTAATCATCTCAACATCGCTATTCATGGCATTTAAATGATAGCGTGCACTCACGTCTGATTTTCCATTCAGGCCGAATGTCATTTGTTTATTCTTCGAAGAAATCTTCTTCCATAGATCGGCAAACACATCATCGGCATTGATAATCGCAACACCTGTTTCAGTTAAGCCTTCAAAAATCTCGCCTTTAGCCTCGGCAATTGCCTCATAAGAACCAAGCTCACCAATGTGTGCTGAACCAGCGTTATTCACCAAAGCCACATTAGGATTTGCCAAATGCGTTAAATAACGAATTTCACCCCGATGATTCATCCCCATCTCAAGTACCGCAAATTCATGCCCTTGATTGAGATTTAACATCGTCAGCGGCAACCCAATGTCATTGTTTAAATTGCCTTGCGTTGCCAAAACCTTTTCATCTGCACCAGAAGCAACTTTTAAAATGGCCGCCAACATTTCTTTTACTGTGGTCTTACCATTACTGCCAGTAATGGCCACCACTGGCATGGAAAATTTGTGACGCCAGTGCGCTGCCAAATCACCCAATGCAAGGCGCGTGTCTTTAACAAGCACCGCTGGACTGGCGACATTGGCAGAAACCAACACAGCCGCAGCACCTTGTTGCAAGCTTTGCGCTGCATAATCATGGCCATCGAAATTTTCGCCTTTCAGCGCGACAAATAACTGTTGTGATTGAATGGCGCGACTATCGGTACCGACACTTTTAATCTCAACATCGGCACCGATCAATTGTCCTTTAGTTGCCAATGCAATTTCAGATAGGTGCATCATGCTGCACGCTCCTGCAGAAACTGCTGCGCTTTTTCGATATCGCTAAAGGGGTATTTCACACCAGCAATTTCTTGGTAATTTTCGTGACCTTTTCCAGCCAGCAAAATCACATCACCCGCTTGTGCATTTTTAATAGCATGGTCAATTGCATCAGACCGATTTTCAATACTGATTGCATTCTGTTTGACACCATTCATGACAGCTTTAATAATCCCAGCTGGCAATTCACTGCGTGGATTATCTGAAGTAACAATGACTTTATCTGCCAACTCTGATGCTACTTTACCCATAAGTGGGCGCTTACCTGAGTCGCGATCACCACCACAACCAAATACGCAAACCAACTGACCTTTAGTTTGCGCACGCAATGACTTCAAGACTTGTTCTAAGGCATCTGGCGTATGCGCATAATCAATCACCACCAAAGGCAATGCACCGCCACCATATTGCTGCATACGGCCTGCCACTGGCTTCAATATTGAAAGTGCTTTTACTGCATCGGCCAAGCTGACGTCGGACGCCAGCAATGTAGCCAACACCGCCAATAAGTTATAAGCATTAAAGCGACCAACAACACTGGCGCTAATCACTGCGTCGCCAAGAGGCGTTTGCACCTCTAAACGCATTCCTTGTTCTGTGAGCTCAAGCGAACTCACAGAGATATCAGTGTCATCGACAACCGTTTTTGCCAAGCCATAGGTCAGCACACGCTTGCCCTGCACTTTTAATTCTTGTGCCAGCTCAATACCAAAAGCATCATCGCGATTGAGCACTGCCACTTTTAACCCATCCCAAGCAAAAAGCTTTTTCTTGGCAGCGGCATAAGCTTGCATATCTCCGTGATAATCCAAATGATCACGGGTTAAGTTTGTAAATACCGCAATATCAAACGACACACCATTTACGCGACCTTGATCTAGGCCATGTGATGAAACTTCCATCGCCACCACAGATGCTTTTTGGCTAAGGTAATCAGCTAACATTTGCTGTAACAAAATTGAATCTGGCGTGGTATTTTTTGTTTCTGACAATCCAGCACTTAAAATCCCATTGCCCAATGTGCCGACAACGGCTGCTTTTCTATTGAGCGCGCTAAATGCCTGTGCCAGCCAATGGGTGCACGTCGTTTTTCCGTTAGTACCTGTGACGCCTATCATCCAAAGATGCTGCGAAGGCTGACCATAAAACTCACTCGCCATCTGGCCAACTTGCTGTTTCAAATCCACAATGGCTTGATTGGGCACTTGCCACTCATCACGCCAAGCAAAATCAGATTGCTCCCAGATCACGGCAGCTGCGCCATTTTCAATCGCTTGAGAGATAAATGTTCGCCCATCTGCTGCTTCACCTTTATAGGCAACAAACACGCTACCTGGCTTAACCAAGCGGCTATCTGCAGTCATGTGGTGATATTCCGATTTCAAAAGTGCAAGGCTTGTTTGCATTAAGTCGCCTCCTTCACTTCTGCCATATCCGCAGGCGGCACAATCACGTTATCGTTAGGGGCGTCTTGCGGAATACCCATCATGCGCAACGTCGCGCCCATCACAGCACTGAATGCAGGTGCAGCAACTTCACCGCCATAATATTTACCGGCACTAGGCTCATCCACCATGACGGCAACAATCAATCTCGGATTAGATGCTGGCGCCATACCTACAAATGAAGCGATATATTTATCTTGATAGCCACCGATACCAGGTTTGTGTGCAGTCCCCGTTTTACCAGCGACGCGATAACCCATAATCTGTGCTCTTGGTGCAGTGCCCCCTGGCAGCACAACCAACTCCAACATACTGCGCACCGCCAATGCAGTGGTACGTGAAAATACTTGCTGACCCACTGGCACTTCTTTTGGTTTAAGTTTAACCAAAGTCACTGGCTTTAATTCGCCATCATTTGCAAATACGGTGTAAGCACGTGCCAACTGTATAAGCGTTACACTGATACCGTTTCCATAAGACATGGTCGCTTGTTCGATTGGTCGCCAAGTTTTGTAATCACGTAACTTTCCAGACACTTCACCAGGGAAACCGACATGCGTAATCGTGCCAAAGCCGAGCTGGTTAAACATGCTCCACATGAAGTGTGGCTCCATGGATAAAGCAATTTTTGATGCGCCAACGTTAGAAGATTTTTGAATAATTTGCGCAATATTCAACACCCCCTGTGGGTGTGAATCGTGAACAGTGGCGGTGCCGATTTTATAAGTCCCAGGGTAAGTATCAATCTTTGTTTCAGGGGTGTATTTGCCACTTTCCAAACCAGCCGCAACGGTCATCGGCTTCATGGTTGAGCCTGGCTCAAATGTATCTACAATCGCGCGGTTACGAGACTTACCGCTAATATTGTTTGGGTTATTAGGGTTGTATGTTGGCAAGTTCACCATTGCCAACACTTCACCAGTTTTGGCATCCAACACCACTGCCGCACCAGCTTTAGCTTTATTCTCTTCAACCGCTTTAGATAACTCTCGATAAGCCAGATATTGAATTTTTCTATCAATCGAAATGACTAAATCGCGACCGTCTTGGGGCAGTTTCACAGCCTCCAAGTCTTCTACGATGTGTCCTTGGCGATCCTTAATGACATGACGACTGCCTGATTTACCTGATAGCCAATCTTGATACTTCAATTCAAAACCTTCTTGGCCTTTTTCATCCAACCCAGTAAAACCAACCAAGTGAGCCGCCACATCACCAGCAGGGTAAAAACGGCGGTATTCTCGTTGCATGTAAATGCCAGGAATGTGCAACGCCATAATGCGATTGGCTAACTCTGGTGAAATACGACGCTTCAAATACACAAAATCACGATTCTGGTTAGAAAGCTTTGTCGTAATGTCACTCACTTTCATTTCCAAAAGATCGGCCAATTTTGCCACTTGCTCTTTACTTGCAGAGGCATCAACGGGGTTAGCCCAAATAGATTCCACTGGCGAGCTAATCGCCAATGGCATTCCATTTCTGTCTTTAATCATGCCGCGATGCGCATAGAGCGTTAAAGCTCTTGAATAACGTGCATCACCTTGCTTTTGATAGAACGAGCGATGCACACCCTGCAAATAAACGGCACGCATAATCAGTGCGCCAAAACCAAGCAACACCAATACCAACAGCAGGCGACGTCGCCACTGCGGTAATTTAATGGTGTGCTGAACAATCGCCATTTCTTAATCTTGCCTAGATGGCGCCTGAGGCGCCTTGGTTAATGTTGGGTTGTCTGGAAACACAATCTGAATATGCTTGTTATCTGGCACATGCATATGCAATAAATCTCCAGCAACCTGCTCTAAGCGACTATGCATCGCCCATGTGCTTTGTTCCAACTGCAACTGACTCCATTCGGTATCTAGTTGCTTCGATGACTCCTGCTGCTGTTGCAGCTCAATATATAATTTGCGTGCCTTATGCTGCGAAGTCACCAAACTCAGCGCACATAAGATCAACACAAAAAATAAAATAAAATTAAGTCTTGTCATTTTTATAAAGCCACATGCGTTCTCTCTGCCACTCGCAACACTGCACTGCGTGAGCGAGGATTTCTTTTTACTTCTTCAGCACTCGGCTTAATCGCCTTACCAACTGCCTTCATTCTTGGTTGCGGCAAATCTTTTGCGCGCACTGGAAAGTTTGCTGGCAAATCATCTCTATCCTGCTCTGCGCGAACAAACTGCTTCACAATCCGATCTTCCAAGGAATGAAAACTAATCACTGCTAATCTGCCTTCAGGCGCTAATACCTTTAGGCACTGGGGCAACACTAACGACAACTCCTCAAGTTCTTGATTGAGGTAAATCCTGAGAGCTTGAAAAGTGCGCGTCGCCGGGTCTTGGCCAGGCTCAATTTTTGGGATCGTGTCTGCCACGATCTTGGCAAGTTGTTTTGTGGTAGCAATGGCATTCCCCCCTGCGCGCTGCGCAACAATCGCCCTTGCAATCTGTTTAGCAAACCGTTCTTCACCATAAGTTTTAATCACCTCCGCTAATTTTTGTTCTGTCGCTTCCGCAATAAATTCCGCTGCCGTTTGGCCTACGGTTTGATCCATACGCATATCTAATGGCCCATCAAAGCGAAAGCTAAAACCACGCTCACCCTCATCAATTTGTGGCGATGAAATACCCAAATCGAGCAATACGCCATCCACCGCATGAATACCCAATGCCGCCAATGCGTCTTCTAGTCCAGCAAAATGCTGATGTACCATTTGAAAGCGCGCATCTTGAATAGATGCCGCAGAATCTACTGCTGCAATATCTCGGTCTAGCGCAATCAAGCGCCCATGCACACCTAATTTTTCCAATATCTTGCGGCTATGACCGCCGCGCCCAAAGGTGCAATCCACGTAAATGCCTGATGGTTTTACTGCAAGACCTTCAACTGCCTCTTCCAGCATCACCGTAATATGCGGTGACACCTGTCCTATGCTTTGTTCAGAAACGGTTAACTGTGAGCGGGCGCTCACAGCGAGAACCCTTCCAGTTCATTGGGTAAAGCTAAATCTTCGCCTGCTGTCACGATGTCTAATTGAGAGCGCCATGCATCTAAATTCCACAACTCAAAATGACTGCCCTGACCAACTAACATGGCTTGCTTTTCCAATCCAGCAAACTCACGCAAAACGGGCGAGACTAGTAGTCGACCAGCAGCGTCCATCTCAATATCTTCAGCATAGCCAACGAGCAGTCGCTGCAATGCACTTGAACGCTTATCGAAAGATGACAAGGACATCATCTTGGCTTGAATAGGTTCCCACGCCACTTGCGGATATAACAACAAGCAGCCGTGAGGATGCGCGGTCAGCACTAAATGACCTGCGCTTTGAGCATGCAAAGCATCGCGGTACTTGGCTGGAATAGCCAATCTGCCTTTTGCATCCAAATTTAATGATGAAGCACCGCGAAACATAAATATCCTTAATAGTTAGTGGGCGAGGTTTAACAAAATTGCTGGCCGCCTCGGGAGATGAGCATCGACCAAATTGGCCAGCAAAATTCTATGATTTTTCCCTTACAGTACAATGACTTAGCGCATTTTTAGCAAAAATAAAAAGTTGTTTAAAAATAATGAGATAGAAAATCTAGTGAATGTGACTTGTAAAGAGTGGGGAAATGACGGGAATTTAAGATTATTTAAGAAAACCAAGCCAGCCAAAGAGTTACAGAGTATTGTCAAAAAATTTAATGATTTTGGAAATTAATTTTTAACAAAAGATAGATTTTGCCTAATGAAACGAACGTTCAAAAATGTACAAAATGGAAAAAGAAGCTGGCCGATAAGCCGGGTTCTGTTCTCACCTTGCGGTAAGCGACAGTCATTCATCTAGGCGCATCATTGCTGATACGCTCGAGCAACCTACCCGCTGACGGCGCGAGCCACGCCATAGTCAGCCTATTTGGTCTTGCTGCGGATGGAGGTTGCCGCGTTTCACCCGTTTCGACGCAAGTTCGCAACTTTCGCTGCGCACAGGTCGAACCGACTCGTCTCTGTGGCCCTATTCCTCGCCTTATACCTTACGGCTTTCGACGGACGGCCGTTAGCCGTCATCCCGCTCTATGCAGCCCGGACTTTCCTCCCTCACCTAAGGTGACGGCGACTGTCCAGCCAGCTTCTGCGGCATTCTAACACGCTCGCTCAATACGCCTTATTTCATTAATCAATAATGGCATAATGACGCCATGATGAACGAAACAATACAAAACAAGGCTGGTCAGCTCGATGCCTCTTGGCAAGCCGTTATCGGCGAAGAGCTTCAGAAACCTTACATGCAGTCATTGCGCGAATTTCTCAAACATGAAAAAGCGTCTGGCAAAACCATTTTTCCACCCAGCCAACTCATCTTTAATGCTTTTAATCACACGCCTTTTGACAAAGTACGTGTTGTGATTATTGGCCAAGATCCTTATCACGGCATCGGGCAGGCGCACGGCTTAAGTTTTTCTGTGCCCAGTGGCATGGCGTTACCGCCCTCCCTACTTAATATTTTCAAAGAAATTGAGTCTGACTTAGGCATTAAAATGTCTAAAAACGGTGATTTAACAGCTTGGGCAGACCAAGGCGTGCTGCTACTTAATGCAACACTGACCGTGGAAATGGCGAATGCAGGCTCACACCAGAACAGAGGATGGGAAGAGTTTACAGATGCGGCGATTGCCGCACTCAACAAGCACCGAGAGCGTTTAGTGTTTGTATTGTGGGGTAGCTACGCGCAAAAAAAAGGCGCGATGATAGATTCAAAAAAACACCTCATACTTCAATCACCGCACCCATCGCCTTTATCCGCACATCGCGGTTTTTTTGGCAACCATCAATTTTCAACGATTAATGGCTACCTACAAACGCATGGCCAAACACCAATTAACTGGCAAATTTAGGCGCCTGCGCCTAACACTCAAGGATTAAAGGACGAGCTTCCAAGCAATCGCCTGACCTGCGCGCAGAGGCACTAATACATCACCTGCGTAGGCAATACTTTCAGGCACAGTCCAAGTCTCTTTTAGCAAAGTGATTTGTTCTTTATTGCGTGGCAAGCCATAAAAATCGGCACCATAAAAACTAGCAAACGCTTCCAACTTATCTAAAGCACTTGCCGCCTCAAAAGCTTCAGCGTAAAGCTCGATGCCAGCATGAGCGCTATACATACCAGCACAACCACAAGCAGCCTCCTTGGCAGATTTTGCGTGCGGCGCACTATCTGTACCTAAGAAAAATTTAGGGCTGCCAGATGTGGCGGCTTTCACCAAAGCTAAGCGATGCTCTTCACGCTTAAGCACTGGCAAGCAGTAATGATGAGGGCGAATGCCGCCCGTAAACATTGCATTACGATTCATCAACAAATGATGTGGCGTAATCGTTGCGGCAACATTGGCTGGTGCGTTCATAACGAACTCTGCAGCATCTTTGGTGGTGATGTGCTCAAAAACGATTTTCAGCTTGGGATATTTTGTGAGCAACGGTTTCATATGACGATCGATAAAAACACGCTCACGGTCAAACACATCTACATCAGCATCGGTCACTTCCGCATGCACCAGCAAAGGCACACCTAAACTTTCCATCGCAGCAAGTGCAGAGGCGCATTTATCTAGACTAGTAACGCCTGAATCTGAATTGGTAGTAGCACCTGCCGGATAAAGTTTAAAGGCTTTTACAAAGCCACTTGCCTTCGCCTCTTCCACATCTTGAACGCTGGTGTTATCGGTCAAATAAAGCGTCATCAAAGGCTCAAATTGAGCGCCATTAGGTAGCGCGCTCAAAATCCTTTGGCGATATTCTGCCGCCAATTGCACATTCGTCACTGGGGGACGCAAATTGGGCATCACAATGGCACGCGCAAAGCGTCGCGCTGTGTCAGGCAACACCACTTTTAACGCATCGCCATCACGCAAATGTAAATGCCAATCATCGGGGCGGGTGAGGGTAAGTTTATTCATCATTTGTCAGTCTTAATACTCAAGGCAAAATCATACAGCACATTCTTTTTAACGCCGGTGATATCCACGGCCAATTTTACAGCTTGTTTAAGTGGCAAGTCTGCCAATAAAAGTCTCAACACACGCTCTGCCTCAACTGGAATATCGACCTCATCTTTCGCTAGTGCCGCTTCAACCAACAGCACAAACTCGCCACGCTGTTGATTGGCATCACTTTCAAGCCAGTCTTTAGCTTCCACCAATGGGCAACGATGAAAGGTCTCGAAAGTTTTGGTCAATTCCCGCGCAATCGTGATGCGCCGCTCGCCTCCCAAAACCGCTGCCAAATCTTCAACACAATCTAAAATGCGATGTGGCGCTTCGTAAAATACCAAAGTGACGGGATAATCTTTTAATGTTTCCAAAGTTTTTCTGCGCTGAGAGCCACTTGCTGGCAAAAAACCATGAAACAAAAAGCCATTAGCAGTGATGCCCGAAGCTGAAAGCGCAGTAACAACGGCACTTGCGCCTGGAACGGGCACTACAGTCACCCCCGCCTCACGTAGCACATCCACCACTATGGCACCCGGGTCGCTAATTCCCGGCGTGCCTGCATCAGTCACCAAAGCAATCGACTCCCCCGCATGCAGGCGCTCCAGCAGCAGCTGAGCGGATTTTTGCTCGTTATGCTCATGCACCGCAATCAACTTTTTCTGAATCGCAAAATGAGAAAGCAAATGCGAGGTGTGGCGAGTATCTTCCGCGGCAATCGCATCTACATTTTTCAGAACTTAGTGCCCGCAGGCTGATGTCTTGAAGATTTCCAATTGGGGTAGCAACCACATATAATGTGGGCAAATCATGAAGACTCAAATCAAACTCGCTTTCACTGTACCTGCCGTGCTTTTAATAATTTGCCATTCTACCCAAAGTTCACTTACAGAGCTTGCTCCTTAGGTATGGGCTTATTCAAAAACACACCTCTTGGATTAAAGACGCCTTTCAGACCTAAATGATTATAAAATAAGCTCAAAAAATAATTAACGCCAAAATGGGAAAATACTTTGGATTTATCAAGCCGCATTAGCAAACATTTTGAAGATAGCGCTCAGCTTAAATTAGCCTTAGCAGAGCTGCTATCAGCGCCTATTGCTGCGGCAGCAGAAGTGATGGTTGAGGCTTTTCTAAATGAAAAAAAGGTCTTAGTTTGCGGGAATGGCGGGGGCGCTGCCAATGCGCAATATTTTAGCTCACGCATGCTCAATCATTTCGAAGTTGAACGACCCGGGCTAGCAACAATTGCACTCAACGCCGATAGCACTACAATAACC
>JBDLQN010000055.1:0-9054 GCA_039800585.1 Pseudomonadota bacterium | reverse complement strand
GTACTTTGACGGTTGCGCCAGACTCGATATTCCCTACTTCTTCGCCCAATACAATAAAGCAGTTGCCTTGTGACATGGAGCTTAAGACCCCAGAGCTTTGATTGCCCGTGGTTTTAACTTGCCAAGTGCCATTGTCTGCCAAAAATAAAATACCGCGTTGAAACTCGGTGCGTCCTTTGAGCTTTCTAATTGGTGTCACACAAACCGCACCTAGCATCGGCAATGCGGTGGGTGATGGTTGCCCCATTAGGCTTAACAGGGCTTGTCTCACAAATTGATAAAAGGTCACCATCACTGCGACAGGATTGCCTGGAAGGCCAAAATAATGGGCATTCCCGATTTTGCCGTAAGCCAGTGGTCGGCCTGGCTTCATCGCGATTTTCCAAAACAGCACTTGCCCAAGTTTTTGTAAAAGCTGTTTCATAAAGTCCGCTTCGCCGACGGATACGCCGCCGCTGGTAATCACAACATCCGAATTTTCTGCCGCTTGTTTCAAGGTTTTTTCTAGCAAAGCAGGGTCGTCAGGAATCGCGCCTAGGTCTTGAATTTCCACTCCTAGGCGGCTGAGCATGCCAAAGATGGTATAGCGGTTGCTGTCAAACACTTGGCCTTGTTTGAGCGTTGAACCTATGCTGGCAAGCTCGTCGCCACGCAATTTGCGATAAACCGATATTTCACCAACGCCCATTGATGCGATGAGGCCTAAATCTGCGGGTTTAATCATGTGTCCGACAGGTAACACTATTTGGCCTTGCGCTAAATCTTCTCCCGCATAGCGGACGTTTGCCCCTTGTTTGATGGGCTCAGTAATTTCGATGCTGCTTGTATTGCCGTTCTCATTTACTTTGACGCGCTCTTGCGGGATGACGGTATCCACCCCAGCTGGAATTGCTGCGCCAGTCATGATTTTGATGCAGGCCCCTTGTTGAACTTCGCCGACTAGCGCGTTACCCGCAAACACACTGCCAGTGACTTTCAATTGCGTGCTACCTTCCGCCGCTAAATCTTTTGCACAAAACGCGTAGCCATCCATGGCCGAATTGTCGTGATTCGGCACATTGTGAGGCGCAATAATGTTCTCGGCCAAAATTCGGCCAAGGGAAGACATCAAGTTTATTTTCTCTGACTCTTTAACTGGTGATAAAAACGCTTTGATGTACTCTCGTGCCTGTTCAACGGCCATGGAATTAGGGTCATAGTCATCGCAAGGGCTGTGAATATGGGTAAGTTCAGATAGAGATTTTTTAGACATAAAATTTTTAATTAAATGGATTGTGTTAACCAGTGCTAGATAATTTTAACCATTGTTGTAAAAAGCCTACCATGGCATCGATATCATTTAGCTCAATTTGTGGGTGCTTGATAGAAAGGCTAGTGTCACTGGCAACCGCAATAATATGAGCGTCTTCGATGGCTAAAAGCGGTTGATTGAGCTCGGCACGATAAACCTCAATTTTTGGAATTGCTTCATGTTTAAAGCCTTCTACCAAAACAATGTCAGCCAAGCGCGTGTCGATTTGGGTGAGCAAATAGTTTAAGTCAGGCTCATCCTTCATCTCGGGCGTTTCTGTCATGAGTGCCCAACGCTGGCTAGATGCAATAAGCGTTTGTACAGAGCCCGCTTTGCGCAATTTGTAGCTATCCTTGCCAGCTTGGTCGATATCAAAAGTGTGGTGGGCATGCTTAATCAGGGATGCACGGATGCCCCTAGCTTTGAGCGCAGGAATCAACTTGGTGAGTAGCGTGGTTTTACCCGCGCCACTAAAACCGCAAAACCCCAAGACCGGAAGCTTCTTCATGTTGCACCCCCTTGGCTACACAAGGCCTCAAGCTTGGCTAAATCTTCAAAAGTATTGATATTGCTAAATGCGGTTTCATCATCAAAATGTACTTCGATATAGCGCTGTGTTTGTTGCCATTCACTCACCTTGCGTCCGCCCTGATGCAGGTATTGAGCCAAATCCGCAGCTAAAGATTTTTTGCACAAACAAAAAACAGGGTGATTTTGTACCTCTGTTTTAGCGATGGCGATATCAGCATCTTCTTTGATTGCGGCTTGTATTAGCTGCTTGGCAAGATTGCTGGGCAATAGCGGTGAATCGCAAGGCACACACAAAATCCAATCGTGTTGGCTTGCCTCCAGCCCTGTATGTAGTCCTGCGAGTGGCCCAGGAAGTCCACTAATGGCATCCGCTAGCACAGGCAAGTTAAACGCTTGGTAGTCTGGGATGTCTTGGTTGGCATTGATTAAGATTTCATCGACTTGCGGGGATAAGCGCTCAATCACATGTGAAATCATGGCGCGTCCTAAAAAAGGCATAAGCGCCTTGTTGGCGCCATCCATGCGGGTCGCCTTGCCGCCAGCGAGAATCAGCCCAGAAACGCCCATTTATCCACCTGTGTGAGACATAAAGCGCACTACGGCAGGTTGCGTGCGGTTAAGGTCAAAAAACTCGCCCTTGCAGGAAATTCTGACGCGGTTACAGCTTTCACAGAAGTTATGGCTATGCGGTGAAATAAAACCAAGTTTTGTTTTTGTATTGGGGATTTGCCAGTAACGGGCTGGGCCGCCTGTGCTTTGTGTGCTTGCCACCAAGGCAAAGTGCTGCTCTATCGCGGCTAGCGTTTCTTGATTGCTAACAAAAGAGTTGGCGCGTGAATGATTCACTTCGCCTATGGGCATTTCTTCAATAAATGAAATATCCAAGCCTTGCGCAATGGCAAAGTTTACTAAATCTAGTGTTTCGTCTTGGTTAACATCGCGCATCAGCACCACGTTTAGCTTAATGTTGTCAAAACCTGCTTGTTTGGCAGCTTGGATGCCACGCAGCACCTTATTTAAATCGCCGATGCGGGTAATCGCTTTAAAGCGGTCTGCTTGAAGCGTGTCTAGGCTAATGTTGATACGGCGAACGCCAGCCTTTCTTAAGCTTTCTGCTTGATGTTCTAGCTGTGAGCCGTTGGTCGTCATCACCAGCTCATCGACGCCAGGGGTCTGCCCAATTTCTTTAAACAACCACAGCGCGTTTTTGCGCACCAGCGGTTCACCCCCCGTGATGCGGACTTTGTGGACACCTAGATTGGCGAATACTTTTACCAATCGCGCGCACTCTTCCAGTGTTAACACTTCGTCGCGCGGCAAAAAAGTCATGTCTTCGCCCATGCAATAAGTGCAACGAAAGTCGCAACGATCCGTAATCGACAGGCGAATGTAATCGACTGTTCGACCGAAAGCATCAATAAGTGATGGAGATTTATTTAGCATGGGCGCCAAATTTTACGGCTTTGACGTTGCGGAAACAATGCTGATGCGCTTATGGGTATTAATTACTTGAGCTTTTTGTATAGCTTAAAGTATTCATGACGGTCGGCAGGGCGCTTGCCTTCCCAAATCAGCGTCCAGCCTTCTGTTGGGTCTGTTGCTTGTCCGCTTCTTGTATGTTGAACCAACATTAGCCCGCAATTTGAGGGCTCATCATTTTTTATTGGGGTTAAGCGTAAATCAGTGTAGTAATCCAAAAGCGCTTGTTGCGGCTGACCAACGCCGCGACTATTGATACAGGCGGTTTTGCGAGGTAGAGATTTTTGCAGGCTGAGCATCACAGATTTATAGCTTTTGGCTGAATCAATCATCGGTAGCCATAAAGCCATCAACAAACTCCAGGCCATAGTGACACCGACGGCCCAGTCCGTTACTGCGGCACGATTGGAGCGTTTGTTGCGGATAGTAATTATCCAGATGGCGGTGGTGGCTACAGCCAAAATAAGCGCTGGGATGCTGGTGTGTAGTTGATCCAGTCCGGATAGGAGGTGCATGCGGCTGGCTAATTTAGCAGGATGTCCTGTTGTGATCGCTATCCAGCCCAGCCAGATGAGCAGGCCCATCAGGCCAAATAACATCAAGCCAAACCAGTTAAGTGCGCCCGCGGCACCACGCTTTAAAGTTTCAGTGCTGCCACCAGCCATAGCTACCAGAGGAATGAGCAGCGTTAATGCGTCTACATCTATGGTGTTGACTTGCATGCCTATTAAAGCAAAGGCGACAACAAAGTAAGTAAGAATGAGCTGAAATTTAGGCTTGATAAGGAGTTGGCTTCTAAAGCGCCACAATCCCCAGCCAGCAATCGGCAATGCAGGCCAAGCAAACCAGCCTAATGTGCGTAAAAAATATAAGTGATGAGCTTGATTGAATTGGCTTTGCGTCTGCCACCATAGGGCTAAATTCTCTGGGTGTTGATACCACATCAACAAAGGCCAAGCTGCCAACCATGGTGTGGCGATGAGGGCGGACAGGCCGAGTACGGTGGCAAAACTTTTTGACCGCCATGCTTTAAAAAAGAGAGGAAGTAGCAGGGCTGTAATGATGCTAATAGTGGCTGTCAGTAGTCCCGTGGAAAGAAAGCTGATGCCAACCCCGAACCCAAGCAGTGCACTAGCTCTAAAAGGCCTGCGTTTGGCGAGCGCCAAGGCATAAAAGGCCATTGCAGTCCCTGTGAGGGCGGCGACCTCTGGCATCAGCATATGTGCTGTGGCCACTAGGCCTATCGAGCTTAATAGGAGAAACGTGTTTTGGCGCCCTAAACCCTCTCCCCAAAGCTCACGACCTATCATGCCTGTTACAAGCAGGGTTAACGCCATCCAAAAGCCGCTAGCGATGCGCGCTGCATCGTGCATGCTAAGCACTGGGCTGAGTATTTTTGTAAAAAAAGCAGCAGATAAATAGTAAAGCGGTGGATTGGTAATCGTGTTTTCGCCCACGGCGATGGGGCTGATGTAATGCGCTTCTAGAATATTTTTGATGGCACTAATGCTGTTGGATTCGTTGGGTTTCCATGGTTCGTGTCCAATCAGGCCCAAGCATATCCAGATGGCGCAGAGCACGATAAGCAGATGTGTTTTGGCAGATGTGCCAATGCGGGCTCGTGGCGTTGCTAAATTGCCTTGCCAATCGTGATCGATTTCAAATGCCATTTTGGGATGAGTATTGAATGAAACAGGGCTAGTCTAAAATAAAAAAGGCAGCGTGAGCTGCCTTTTTTGAGAAAAACGCAAAATTACATGCCGTATTTTTGACGGAATTTTTCAACGCGACCAGCAGTATCCACAATCTTTTGCTTACCTGTGTAGAACGGGTGGCATTGTGAACAAACTTCAATGTTCAAATTTTTGCTGTTTGTTGAGCGTGTTTTGAACTTGTTACCGCAGCTGCAAGCTACGCTGATTTCTGTGTATTCTGGATGAATTTCAGCCTTCATGATTAAATCTCTTTCAAGTGCTTTTCACTAAACCGTCAATTATCAATCAATTCTGAGAATTACGCAACTACTTAACTGCCTGAAATGTTAACCGCGTCTCATGCTGTCAAAAAAGTCGGCATTGTTTTTAGTGGCTTTGATTTTGTCGATTAAGAACTCCATTGCCTCTAAATCGTCCATTGGGTAGAGCAGTTTGCGCAGTACCCAGATTTTTTGCAGGATATCCTTATCAATCAGCAACTCTTCGCGGCGTGTGCCTGATTTATTGACGTTAATTGCTGGATAAATGCGCTTTTCAGCCATGCGACGATCAAGATGGATTTCCATATTGCCCGTGCCTTTAAATTCTTCGTAGATCACATCGTCCATACGTGAGCCTGTGTCGACGAGTGCCGTGGCGATAATAGTGAGTGAGCCACCTTCTTCTACATTACGCGCTGCGCCGAAGAAGCGTTTTGGGCGTTGCAATGCATTGGCGTCCACACCGCCAGTTAATACCTTGCCAGAGGCTGGCACAACGGTGTTGTAAGCACGCGCTAGACGGGTAATTGAATCGAGCAAAATAACCACATCTTTTTTATGCTCAACTAGGCGTTTGGCCTTTTCTAGCACCATTTCCGCTACTTGTACGTGACGGGTTGCTGGCTCATCAAAGGTTGAAGCAACCACTTCACCTTTCACAGAGCGTGTCATTTCAGTCACTTCTTCTGGACGCTCGTCAATCAACAACACGATGAGGTTTACGTCTGGATGGTTGGCAGTAATGGCATGTGCAATATGTTGCATCATCACGGTTTTACCGCTCTTTGGACTTGCTACGAGCAAGGCACGTTGGCCGCGTCCGATAGGTGCAATCATATCAATGACGCGACCTGTAATATTTTCTTCTCCACGAATATCACGTTCTAGCGTGAGTGGCTTGGTCGGGAAGAGTGGAGTTAAGTTTTCAAACAGAATCTTATGTTTCGTATTTTCAGGAGATTCGCCGTTGACGCTATCCACTTTAACCAAGGCAAAATAACGCTCGCCATCTTTAGGTGTGCGAATTTCACCCTGAATCGTGTCACCGGTATGCAAATTGAAACGGCGAATTTGCGATGGAGACACATAAATATCATCAGGACCCGCTAAATAAGACGTGTCTGGTGAGCGTAAGAACCCGAATCCATCTTGCAGCACTTCTAAAGTACCGTCACCAAAGATGCTGTCGCCTTTTTTTGCTTTGTTTTTTAGCAGCGCAAAAATCAAATCTTGTTTGCGCATACGGCTAGCGTTCTCGATCTCGTTGGCAATAGCCATGTCCACGAGTTCTGTGACTGGAAGATGTTTTAAATCGGATAAATGCATATGAGGGGACTCACTGAAAAAACGAAACGATGAAATTAATTAGGGAAGAGAAAAGATTGCTTGGAAAACTGTCTGGCTCTGAATGAGCCAGACATAAGACTAACGAGATTAAATGTTGCTGTCAATAAATGCAGTTAATTGAGATTTTGATAAAGCGCCTACTTTGGTAGCCTCTACGTTGCCATTTTTGAAAAGCATCAAAGTTGGGATACCGCGAATGCCATATTTAGGTGGCGTGTTTTGATTTTCGTCGATATTGAGTTTGGCTACTTTAATGCGGCCTTCGTACTCTTTTGCCACTTCGTCTAGGATGGGCGCAATCATTTTGCATGGGCCGCACCACTCCGCCCAGTAGTCTACCAACACTGGAACAGCAGATTGAAGCACTTCTTGTTCAAAAGAAGCGTCGCTTGTATGAATAATTTGGTCGCTCATGAAAACCTCTAAAATTTAAGATAATTAAAATTATGTATTCGCTATGCTAGCGAAAAATCGCCTTTTAGTGAAGCCTTGTCTAACTAATGCTAATATTTGCCACATGCACCTATTAAGAAAATTAATCCCTGTTTTTTGTTTGGCCTTGCCCCTGCTAATGCTTGCAACGCTTGTGCAGGCTGAGTCCTCGGCTAATTTGGTGATGAAGGATCTCGCTGGCAAGTCTCATCGTTTAGCGGATTATCGCGGTAAATGGGTAGTCCTAAATTATTGGGCAACTTGGTGCCCTTCTTGTTTGGATGAGATTCCTGATCTTGTTGCGCTAAGTGAAAAGCATAAAAATGATTTGGTCGTGCTAGGGGTGGCCGTAGATTTTAAAAGTGATAAAGAGGTGAGAGATTTTGTGGATGATATGTTGATTTCTTATCCAGTTATTCTCGCTACCCCCAAGATATTTGGCCAATTTGGCTCGCCGCCTGTCTTGCCTACTACGCTTATCTTTAGTCCTAAAGGAAAGCTAATACAAACCAAACAAGGCAAAATTTCTAAAGAGTTTGTTGAGTCGCAAATGAAAGCGACTCCCTAACTTATCCCAATATAAAAGCCCGTGAAGCATTCCTCACAGGCTTTTTATTAAGGGGCTTGCCAATTAATTTGGAACGTCAATACTGGTGCCGTTTGCATCCAAAATATTCAGATTGTTTTCTGCAGCAAAGTGCATCAGTTGCGCGTAACCTTCGGGATTGATGTCCTTGAGCTTTAGGTCAACCGCAAGGCAGCGCACGCCTTCAACCACGCGTGGTTTCAAATAGGGTGAGTATTTGAGCTTGCGGTCTGCGCCAAAGGTTGCGTAAGTGCTGCACATTCTGTCCACCCAGTCACTCGGGCGAAAAGGTTTTCCTGCGCGGGTGAGACCTTGAATAATAATTTCGTTTGTTTCTGACATTTCAGTAAAGCCTATCTATCATTAAGTTATATCGTCATTTTAGCAGTTGAGCTTGAAGGGCGCTTAGTCGATATATTCAAAATCTTTGACGACTTTTTTAACATCGCTAACCTTGCTTGCAATTTCAGCCGCATCATCGCCTTCTTTATGCGTCACCATGCCCAACAAGAACACAGTGCCGTTTTCAGTCACGACCTTGACTAAGTTGGCAGCGAATTTATTTTCACTAATAAATTTAGTTTTTACCTTGGATGTGATGTAGGCGTCGTTTGTACGTGAACTAATGGTGGTGTTGGCGCCAATCACAAGTTGATTGTTAATCCGATTCACATTCTGGATAGGTTTAACGACAGACTCAGCTTTTGCTTTATTCGCCTCGTTAGAAACTTCGCCTGTAATGAGCACGCGGCGGTTGTAGCTGGTGACGTTGGCGTGAACATTCTCTTTTAAATTGTCGTTAATCGCTTTTTCTGCTTTTAGCTCAATTTCTTGATCTTCAAGATAAGCACCAGTAGAGCGTCTATCTGCGGCCACTAAGCCGCCAGCTGCCGCGCCGCCAGCCACTACAGGAACGCAAGCGGTTAATTGTGTGCCGAGTGCTGCCACTAAGATAAGTGTACCGACAGAGGTTTTTGATAACATGCGCATTTAATTCACTCCCAATAAAAGACAATCGATAGCATCGCATAAGCAATGCAAAATGAGTACATAAACTTCTTGGATTCTAGCTGTACTTTCGTGTGGAACACCTAAATGAATGTCTTCATCCTCCAAAAGTGCCATCAGTAATCCACCATCCCCGCCACTAAAAGCAATTACTTTCATTTGACGCTCTTTTGCTGCACGAATGGCATTTAAGATATTCGCTGCGTTGCCGCTTGTGCTAATAACCACTAACACATCGCCCGCCTGACCTAAAGCTTGTACCTGCTTGGAGTAAGTTTGGTCAAAGTGTCCAAAGTTGGCGATAGCGGTTATTGTAGTGCTATCGGCGTTGAGTGCAATTGTTGCTAGCCCGGGTCGTTCAACTTCGAAATGATTGAGCATGCGTGAGCTAAAATATTGCGCATT
>JBDLQN010000054.1:0-6677 GCA_039800585.1 Pseudomonadota bacterium | reverse complement strand
TTCTGATCAGTAGCTTTTTAAAGTTTAAGCTAAAGCATCTGCCCAGCTGTTGGGCGTTTCATAAAGCCTGACGCGCTCAAGTTTGAGGTGATTGCCGTACACGTCTTTGTATTCATTTTTTAAGATGCGGAATGCCTCCGCAGCCATATTTTCCGCGGTAGGTACGGCGTTCATGATGACGGTTTTGTGACTGGGTAAGCTCGCCAAGAAATTCACAATTTCAGCGTCACCTTGATAAACCAAAAAGGCATGATCCCAAACGTCCACTACTGTTTTCTTTGCAATGGCTTTTACGTCAGAAAAGTCCATCACCATGCCGTTATCTGAAGAATTTTCTTGTTGAATAATCTCGCCGGAAAGTGTGATTTCAATGGCGTAGCGATGCCCGTGCAAATTGCGGCATTGGCTTTTGTGGCAAGGAATGCGGTGTCCCGCGTCGAACTCTAAACGTGTGGTGATTTGCATAGCCGAAATTATAGCAGGCTTTTAAGCGTATTCTGGCCTGTCGATCTCTTGGCTTAATTCTTGATAGGCAGCTAGCCTAGTGGCGGATATTTTCCCAGCATGGACGGCATTCATGACAGCGCAGTCTGGCTCATGAATATGTTTGCAGTTATTGAAACGACATTTGCCCAAATAAGGCCTGAATTCAATAAATGCATATTCAAGTTGCTCTAAGCTCAGGTGGTTTAAGCCGAATTCTTGTAAGCCTGGCGAATCTATTAAATCACTTTCGCTATCTAAGTGGTACAGATGGGCGGCAGTGGTGGTGTGTTTGCCGCTGTCTAACACGTCTGAAATTTCTTGTGTGCGCACCATGGATTCAGGAAGTAGCCCATTCACAATGGTGGATTTTCCCATACCAGACTGGCCAACCAGAACGCTGACTTGGTGTTTTAACCAGACTTTAAGCGGCGCAATATCTTGTTTGGCTGATAGTGCTTGTACGGGGTAGCCTAAATCCTGATAGGTTTTGAGTTGGGCTAAAGTGCTAGTAGGGTCTTTCAGATCGCACTTATTCAGCACAATCAGCACCCTGATACCAGCCGCTTCTGCAGCAATCAAACATCGATTAAGCAGCGCTTCATAAAAGCTAGGCATGGTGGCCAACACAATGACGACTTGCGTGACATTAGCAGCCAGCGTTTTGGTTCTAAAAGCATTGCTGCGAAACAGCAGGCTGCTACGCTCGTGTAGCGCTTCGACTACGCCTTCATGTTTGTCGGTGAGCTTAATATCAACTTGGTCGCCACAGGCTAGGTCATTTTTTTTGCCGCGAGTCACACAACTAATTTGTGTGCCGTCCTCTAGCTCGACCCCGTAGCGCTTGCCGTAGGAGGCAACCACTAGGCCTTTTTGTAATGGGCTTAGACTCAAAGCTTATTTTTCAAAGTGGTAGTAGTTTTGATTTAAATAGCTGGCGACATGTTGTTCTTCGTCCTCAAACCATTTAAGACCCAACATGGTATTGCAGTTGCGGATTTGTGCTTTTAGCCCGCGTGAGGTTTTAACGATGCGATTTTCGCGTGTGTAAATGCTCGAGCCATCGCCACCAAAGCTACTGGCGTGGCAAGAAATACAATTTTTCTGTACCAGTGCCTTGCCTGCGCTTGGGTCACCGCCCGGATAAATGGCCGTATATTGATCAGCCAAGGCAATATGACTAATCAATACCAGCAAAAGAACGGCTAGGCTTTTTTTCATTGCGTTAACTCACTTGTCCCAGTTTTTCGATACGAATGCTCGCTGGAGGGTGCGAGTCGTAAAATGCAGAGTGTAGCGGGTCTGGCGTTAAGGTTGAAGCGTTATCACGATATAACTTCACTAAGGCCTTTACCAAGTGCTTGGCACTTGCGTGCTTTGCTGCATAAGCATCTGCTTCAAACTCATTCTGGCGGGAGTAACTTGCCATGATGGGGCGCAACACAAATAAAAACACTGGGCTGACTAGTAAGAATAAAATTAAAGCCATATAACTGCTTGGCGTATCAACGCCTAAACCAGTGTAGAACCAAGTTTGTTGATTTAACCAACCAAGTAGCGCTAGGCCAACAAAGCTGACAAAGAACATCATAGCGATGCGTTTAATCACGTGTTTGTGTTTGAAATGACCTAACTCATGCGCAAGTACCGCTTCAATTTCATCTGCATTTAAACGCTCAAGTAAGGTATCAAAAAACACCACGCGTTTATTTTTGCCAAAGCCTGTGAAATAAGCATTACCGTGACTGCTGCGTGCGGAGCCGTCCATCACAAACAGCCCTTGCGATTGAAAGCCACATTTCTTGAGTAGGGCTTCAATACGTTTTTTAAGCGCTTCATCTTCTAGCGGCGTAAATTTATTGAACATAGGCGCAATAAAAGTTGGGTAGATGGCGAGCACAAGCAAATTAAATGCGCTCCAAACAACCCATAGATACAACCACCAATATTGACCTGCCCCCTGCATCAGCCACAAGGCTGCAAATAAAATTGGAGCGCCAAGCAAAATGCCCAAGATGGATTGCTTGATTAAATCCGTGATGAACATGCTGCGAGTCATCTTATTAAAGCCAAAACGGGCATCAATCACAAACGTTTTGTAGTAATCGAAAGGCAAATCTATTGTGCTGCTAATGATTAAGGCGCTCAAAATCACCAAGGCACCACGTAGCATTTCGTGGCTAGCAAGCAAATTCTGCCAAGCGTTATCAATGACTTGCAAGCCGTGACCTAGGGTCAAAATAAGCAAAAGAACCGCCTGCGCTAAGGTTTCAATCAAAGCCAATTTTGTTTTGGCTGAAGTGTAATCGGCGGCTTTTTGATGGGCTTCTAAACTGATGTTTTTTGCGAAGGCCTCGGGCACGCGATTGCGGTGACCTAAGATAAAGCCTATATGTCTAGAGCCAAGCCAAATGCGCGTTACAGTCGTAAGGGCAAGCAAGGCAACAAACAAAAGATTCAATGTGTAGCTAGGTGATAATGTCATGATTTTTAATATTTTCAGTTAAAATTAACGACTAAACTAATGACATTATAGAATCTTCAGCTGTTTGAAGGTTCACTAAAGTGCAACTTATCCCCCTAATTTAATGGAAATCATGATGGCAAACGCAAACGACAATTTAATCTGGCTAGATATGGAGATGAGCGGTTTATCCCCTGAAAATGACCGGATCTTGGAGTTGGCTGTTGTGGTGACCGATGCTGAATTGAATGTGATCGCTGAGTCGCCTGTGCTGGTCCTGCATCAAGCTGACGCTGTGTTAGACGGCATGGATGCTTGGAATAAAGGCACCCATGGTCGCTCTGGTTTAATCGAAAAAGTAAAAGCCTCGACGCTTGATGAGCAGGCCGCGACTGAGCAAATGCTGGCCTTTTTAAAACAGCATGTGCCTGCGGGCAAATCGCCGATGTGCGGTAATTCTATCTGTCAGGATAGACGCTTTATGGCGCGCTATATGCCAGATTTGGAGAAGTACTTCCACTATCGCAATTTAGATGTCAGTACTTTCAAAGAGCTTGCACGTCGCTGGAAACCCGAAATTTATTCGGGCTTTAAAAAAGCCAGCCGCCACGAAGCGCTTGCGGATATTTATGAGTCTATCGATGAGCTCAAATATTATCGCGAGCATTTCATCAAATTAGATTAGCTAGGCCCACAAAAAAAGAGGGTGCGACTAGCGCACCCTAAAGGAGGAGAAGTTGGCTACGGAGATAGCCTGCTTAAACATAAGCAGTTAACGTGCCAATTTTTCACTCACTTTTATTTTTTGAGAATTTCCTCGTACATTTCTACATAGCGTTGAGCGCTATTTGACCAATCTAAGTTTTGTCGCATGCCGTTTTGTTGTATCGCTTTCCATGTTTTTGCATCATGAAAGCTGGCGATAGCACGGCTTGTCGTGGCGAGGAGCTGGTAGGTGCTAACGCTAGGCATGACAAAGCCTGTGGCAGTTTTGTTGCTCAATGTTGCTTCATTAGTATCCACCACTGAATCGCCGAGGCCGCCAGTGTTGGTTACCACAGGCGGGGTGCCATAACGCAAGCCGTACATTTGATTGAGTCCACAAGGTTCAAAACGGGACGGCATAATAAAGATGTCACTGCCTGCCATCATTTGGTGCGAAAGCGCCTCGTTGTATCCAATTGTGGTGCTGACTTGCCCTGAAAACTTCTGAGCGAGTGCCTGAAAACCATGTTCGAAAGCCTTTTCACCAGTGCCCAATACGGCAAGTTGACACTGATGCTGTTGAATCAGCGTTTCAGCGCACTCCAATAACATATCCAAGCCTTTTTGATGGGTTAGTCGGCTGACTACGCCTAGTAAGGGCGTTTCAGATGCTGTAGCCAACCCCAATTTTGCCTGCAAAGTTTTTTTCACTTGTGCTTTACCCGCCATTTTCTTGGTATCGTAATGATGCTCTAAATAATGGTCGGTAGCTGGATTCCATTCGGCAGTATCCAGGCCGTTTAAAATTCCGTGAATCTCATGCCCACGCTTTGCGAGTAAGCCTTGCAAGCCAAATCCGTATTCTTCCGTTTGAATTTCTTTGCCATAGGTTGAGCTAACGGTAGAAATGCCATCTGCGTAAAAAATCCCTGCTTTTAGAAATGAAAGTTGGTTGTAATACTCCAGTCCTTCCATTTGAAAACTTTCGGCGGGAAGCCCCAAACGCTGCGTCCACTCTGCTGGGAAGCAACCCTGAAATGCCATATTGTGGAGACTAAATATGGATTTTGCCTGATGCATTTGCGGGTGATTTTTTTGCATAAAATGCATATAGGCCGGACTTAGGCCTGTTTGCCAGTCATTGCAGTGTGTAAGGTCTGGTATCCAATCTTTAAGCGGGCTGTCTTGGCCGCTTAATATGGCCGCAACCAAAGACAGTGTGCCAAAACGAATGGCGTTGTCTTGCCAATCTTTTCCATTTTCATCGACATAAGGGCCGCCGTCTCTTTCATATAGCGTCGGAGATTGAATCGCCATGACAGCTACACCTGTATCGGGCATTTCGCCGAGGATGATATCGACGGCACCTACATTCGGTAAATTGGAAAGTGTAGCTAAATAGCGCGAATTAATGATTTTGCTTAAGACGGCTGGATAAGCTGGTATTAAAATGCGAACATCGTGTTTGAGCTTTTTAAGCGCTGCAGGAAGTGATCCGCTAACATCGGCCAAGCCGCCTGTTTTGACCAGTGGAAAAGCTTCAGAAGTGACGAATAAAATACGCAATTTAAGAGAGTCCAATTTTTTGCGGTTGTTGGTTGAATCAAACGATGCAGTGCATCATACTGACCGCATTGCGCCAAATCAAGGCGCAATAAGCGTAACAACAAAAATAAAACAAAGGGTTTTTAGCATGGGCATGACAGCCTTTTTTGCAGTAGGCATTGGTGCAGCGTTAGGCGCATGGGGTCGATGGGGACTTAGTCTTGGGCTCAATGCTTGGTTCCCTTTGTTGCCGATGGGGACTTTGATTGCTAATTTGATTGGCGGCTATCTCATGGGTGTTAGCATGGGCTTGGTGGCCTTGGGAGGGTTGCTAAGCCCTGAATTAAGGTTGCTAGTCACCACTGGTTTTCTTGGCGGCCTGACGACTTTCTCTACCTTTTCTGCTGAATCCGTGACCTTGATTTCTCGCGGAGAGTACGGCTGGGCTTCTGTGCACCTGTTGGGGCATGTGCTCGGCTCCTTATTGATGACAGGTTTAGGCTTGTTGACCGTACATTTGCTAAAAAGCTAAGTTTTAAGCTGCGATGAGCCTACGTTTAAGACTAAATCTATTGGTAACCGCTTTGTCGCTGGCGTTTATGTTGGCGACAGGTTTTGCGATTGTGAGTGACGTCAAAACTTCTATCCGCGAGCGTGTAGAGGCGGCTTCGCGCGTTACCGTGCAGTTGCTCGACAATGTGATTGTTACCTCTGTGATGAATCCCAGCTTGGGCAATACGACGGATGTGCTGAACGTTTTTCTCCGCTCCTTGGGTTATGTGCGTAGTAGCCATATCACTTTGTATGATTATCGAGGCGAATTGCTGTATGAGTCGCCAGAATCTTCGTTCCGTAGTGAAGTCCATCCTCCCCAGTGGTTTGTCAAAATGGTGACCCCTAAGGTAGAAACGGTGCAAAGGCGTGTGCGCTATGGCGTGTTGATGGTACAGTCCGATGCCTCAGGCTCTATTAGAGAAGCTTGGCGCGGTGTTGAGCAGCTGATGTGGATAGGTCTGGGCTTCTTTTTGCTTTTAAATGGCATGGTATATGCCTTACTTAGCCACTCTTTGCGTCCCGTCCGTCACATTCTTGGCGCGATTAACCAAATGGAAAAAGGGGATTTGAAAGTGCGTTTAGAGCCTTTTAAATTGCCTGAGTTTGACACCATAGGGCACAGCTTAAACCGCATGGCAGAATCCTTAGAAGCGGAACGTCAGCTTGAAGAGAATCGGCAATTAACGGCGATTATTCAAAGTCATATTGAAGATGAGCGCCGTAGTTTAGCTAGAGAGTTGCACGATGAGTTGGGGCAATACGTGACCGCCATCAAAACCTTCGCAGTGGGCATTGCCAATAAAACCGTTAAAAAAATGCCCGATGTGGCAGCGAATGCGCAAACAGTGGTGGCTGCGGCAGACCATATTTACGATGGTATGCACAATATTATTCGGCATTTGCGTCCAGGCTCTTTAGATAATTT
>JBDLQN010000053.1:0-6689 GCA_039800585.1 Pseudomonadota bacterium | reverse complement strand
AATTGGGTCACTTCCATGCCGTTTAGCCAAACTTCCCAACCTAAGCCCCATGCGCCTAGTGTTGGGTTTTCCCAGTCATCTTCTACAAAGCGGATATCGTTTTGTTTGAGGTCAAAGCCCAAAGCCTCTAGCGAGCCTAGATAAAGCTCAAGAATGTTTTCCGGGGCTGGTTTGAGCACCACTTGGAACTGGTAGTAATGTTGCAGACGATTCGGGTTTTGACCGTAACGACCATCTTTAGGGCGGCGACTTGGTTGCACATAAGCGGCTTTCCAAGGCTCTGGGCCCAAAGCGCGTAAGAATGTGGCAGTGTGGGAAGTGCCTGCGCCTACTTCCATGTCGTAAGGTTGCATTAGCGTGCAACCTTGCTTATCCCAGTAGTTTTGCAGGGTCAAAATAATCTGTTGAAACGTCAGCATGATGTGTTTTCTTATTTTATTAAGGCCGCGATTTAATAGAGAACTATCGTGGCACAAATGTTAGCGCATGATTTTACTTCTTTTTGCGGCCCCATAAAAGGATTAACGCAATCAAGAGTAGGCCTATCGTAGGCCAATTGCCCCAACGCACAAAGGGGGTGGCGCCGACGTAGCCTTGAGCCGTTCCATTCAGAATGGCAGTTTCAAATTGCGGTAGTAGGGCCAAAATCATGCCCTGTGGGCTGATAATCGTGGTGCTGCCAGTGTTGGTGGCTCGCAGCATGGTGCGGCCTGTTTCCAGCGCGCGCATTTGTGAAAACTGCATGTGTTGGTCTGCGGCGTTAGAGCGACCATACCAAGCGTCATTGCTCACATTTACGAGCAAAGTGGCTTGCGGTAATTGGCGGATAATCTCCTCACCAAACACATCTTCGTAGCAGATATTCACGGCAATTTTTTGATTGGCGAGTTGAATCGGTTGCTGGTCCTTTGCGCCACGACTCAAATCGCTGAGCGGCATATTCAACCAATCACGATATACCCAGCCAAATAGAGCTTTGAGCGGGATAAATTCGCCAAACGGTACAAGATGATATTTGTGATAAAACTGGGGGCGATTATCAACACTATTAAACCCCAACACACTGTTGAAATAAGCCTCTTTGTCCTTGGCAACCAGGCCCAACAAAATAGCTTTATGTTGCTCTTTGGCAACGCTGTTAAATGCGCTTAATACTTGGTCTTGCGAGGCATCTTGGAGTTGCGTATCAACGGAAATAGGCAGTGCAGTTTCAGGCAAAATCACCAGTTCGCCTTTGGCTTGTTTGGCCATGCTCAAATATTGATTGATGGTTTGAAACGCAATGGCTTCATCCCATTTGAGTTCTTGCGGGATATTGCCTTGTAACAAAGTCACGCTCAGCGGTTTTCCAGCGGGGCTAGTCCAAGGAATTAAGCTGATTAAGGCGCCGATGAGCCAAATGCCACTTAAAGCCAGAATTGCGTGTTGACGCTGGTGATTAAGGTAAATCGCCGCGAGCAAACTTGCGCTAATGGCGCAGGCAGCGCTGACGCCAAAGGCCCCAAAAACAGGCGCATAGCCCGCCAAGGGACTAAACGGTATTTGAGAGTAACCGACGCTTAACCAAGGAAAGCCAGTAAAAATCCAACTACGCACCCATTCAGCTAACACCCAAACAATGGCGGCCGTCATTAATAAGCGATGGCTACGCTTCGCTAAAAACCCCACCAGCGCCGGAAATAAAGCCAGAAAAGCGCACAAGCCTAAAGTGGCAATACCTGCCATCCAAAAGGGCATGCCACCAACATCGTGCAAGCTAATGTAAATCCAATAAATACCTGCAATAAAAAAGCCTAAACCAAAACTAAAGCCAACTTTGGCAGCTTGTTTTGGCGTGTGGCTGATTTGCCAAAAGTAAAACAGGCCTGCCAAGCCAACAATAGGCGTGATAAACAGGTTGTAAGGAGAAAATCCAAATACGCATAACGCCCCTAAAACAAAGGCGGCGATAAGTGGGTGGGATTTAATTTTGGACATAATTGCAGCGCTAGTTGAATTAAGCGCTATTCTACGTGCTAATTTCCGCGAGCAGATGTAAAAATTCACCCTGAGCCTATTATCGGATGGTTAGTTGAATATATAGGCTAAACAGATGATTGATGCGCAAAAAAGCGACTTGAAGTCGCTTTTGAGGATTAATTAATTTTTCTTGGGGATGGGCACCGAAACAGCGTTTTGAGGTACTTCACTGCCGTCGTTATTCATAAACACCACCATTATCACTTTGTCGTCTAAGAAATCTAGCTCGGTAGTTTGATAGTACTCGCCGTTGGCGTCGGTGTTGAGGTAATGATATTGCCAAATAGATGCCACAACTTTCTCATCATTGGCCTTGAGATCCTCTACTTTACTGGGTTCACCGAACTCTTGAAGGATTTGCGCTTTTTCAAAGCCTTGGATTCGGTCAATAAACGCTTTTTCGGCGTTTGAAATTGAGGCCTCTGCTGGCACTTGCTCGGCAAAAGCGATGCTGGTGAAGCTTAAAAGTAGTGTGACTAAAATTTTTTTCACGGCGCGCTCCCTAAAACTCGTTCCAGTATGAGTGGGCAATGAAAAATAAGTTCCTAAACACAGGCCAAGCCAATTGTTTGGCCTTGGCTACTCCTTAGCTACTCGTTGCTTTCTTCGCTTGGTGTTTTTACTACTAGCAGTGCATGCAAGCGACGGCTGTCAGCTCTGAGCGCCGTAAATTGAAGATTGTTAAAGGTGATGGATTCGCCTCGTTTTGGTAAATGGCCAAATTTGCTAACCACTAAGCCGCCGATGGTAGAGAATTCTTCATCGCTGAATTCGGTACCAAAGGTTTCATTGAAATCGGTAATTTCGGTGAGCGCTTTTACTCGGAAGCGGCCTTCGGCATCACGAATGATATTGTCTTCCGTTTCGTCAAAATCGTATTCGTCTTCAATGTCGCCAACGATTTGTTCTAGGACGTCCTCGATAGTAATCATGCCTGCTACGCCGCCGTATTCATCAACTACGATAGCGATATGGTTGCGGTTGCTGCGGAATTCTTTGAGCAGCACGTTAAGGCGCTTGGATTCTGGGATAAAGACGGCTGGGCGCAACATGTCGCGCACATCGAAATCTTCACCCGCGTAGTAACGCAACAAATCTTTCGCGAGAAGAATGCCAATAATGTCATTTTTGTCGTCATCAATCACAGGGAAGCGTGAGTGAGCGGTTTCAATCACAAACGGAATAAACTCTTCTGGCGTTTTTGAAATATCAATCACATCCATTTGTGAGCGCGGAATCATCACATCACGGACTTGTGTTTCAGATACTTGGAGCACGCCTTCAATCATGGTCAGGGCGTCAGCGTCCAACAAGCTCTTCTCAAAAGAGCTGTGTAATAGCTCGACTAGCTGTTCGCGATCTTCTGGTTCGCGTAGTAAAAAATGACTAAGTCGTTCTAACCAATTCGGTTTTTCTGCTTCAGCCATGATGTTTAATTTTTCCTATATAAAAAGGGCTAGTCCGCATAAGGATTAGCGTAACCTAGATTTGTTAAAGTTTGAATTTCGATGCTTTCCATCAATTCAGCTTGTGCTGGCACTTCGTGGTCATAACCATGCGCATGTAACACACCGTGCACCATCAGATGGGCAAAATGCGCTTCTAAAGTTTTGCCTTGTTCTTTGGCTTCTTTGGCCACCACTGGCGCGCAAATCAAGATATCCGCCATAATGAAGGGCTCTTCTAGCAAAGGAAAAGTCAGCACATTGGTCGCATAATCTTTGCCGCGATATTCTTTGTTAAGCGCTCTTCCTTCGGCTTCATCGACTATGCGCAGCGTGATTTCAGCGTTTACGCGCAAGGCTTTGCGTGCCCATTTTCTGAACAAGACATCGCTAGGAATGCCAGCTAAAGTGCTGACATTTTGTATATCCATCCACAGTTGAGCTTGCTTAACTTGCGCCACGATTACTCTTCACTCTTTTTGTGGTGTTTAGTATCGTGGGGCTGTGCATGTTTGGCGGCGTCAAATTTTTCATAAGCATTAACGATTTTTTGCACTAAAGGATGGCGCACTACGTCTTCTGATAAAAAGTGCGTAAAGGCAATGCCTTTGACCTTTTTCAGAACTTCTTGTGCTTCTACCAATCCGCTTTTTTGGCCGCGTCCCAAGTCAATTTGAGTCACGTCGCCCGTAATCACAGCCTTTGTGCCAAACCCAATACGGGTTAAAAACATTTTCATTTGTTCTGGCGTGGTGTTTTGCGCTTCGTCCAAAATGATAAAACTTTGATTGAGGGTGCGGCCACGCATGTAGGCCAATGGCGCTACTTCAATGGCGCCGCGCTCAAACATTTTATTTACCGTGTCATAGCCGCCTAAGTCGTAAAGCGCGTCATATAAAGGGCGCAGATAGGGGTCAACTTTTTGCGATAGGTCGCCAGGTAAAAAGCCTAATCTTTCACCCGCCTCAACGGCTGGGCGAACCAACACGATGCGTTTTACTTTATCGCGAGTCAGTGCGTCCACCGCGCAAGCCACAGCCAAATACGTTTTACCTGTGCCGGCTGGGCCAATACCAAAGCTAATGTCATGGTCTTGAATTTGTTGCAAATAATTGACTTGGCGAGGCGTGCGGCCATGTAAATCGGAACGGCGCGTCATCAACACAGGCATGGCTGTGGTCACTGCATCGACGTCCAACTTGTTGACCTCAACTAAGCCGAGTTGAATATCTTCTAAATCGATAGGCTGTTTAGAGCGCGCATAAAAGCTCTCTAAAAGCTGTGCGGCAAGGCGTGTGTTCTGTTTGTCACCTGTTAGCTTAAAGGTGGCGCCGCGTCTTGAAATGCTAATCTCAAATGCTGATTCAATTTGTTTGAGATTTTCATCCAAAGCGCCGCACAAATTGGCAAGTCTATGGTTATCTTCGGGCTGTAAGGTAATTTCCAATTTAGTTTCTCACTAACTCACCGCGTAGGGTGTAAGTCATCGATTCGGTAATGCGTACATTGACGAACTGATTGATCAATTCAGCTGCGCCAGGAAAATTCACTGTGCGGTTATTGTCGGTTTTTCCAGCTAATTCTTGAGCATCTCGTTTCGAAGTGCCTTCAACTAAAACGCGCTGCACAGTCCCTACCATCGCATCGCTAATTTTTTTGCCTTGGTTGTCATTAAAGGCTTGTAGCTTAGCCAGTCGATCTTGTTTAACAGCTTCTGGTGTTTCATCCGTCAAATAAGAGGCAGGAGTGCCTGGTCTTGGGCTGTATAAAAAGCTGTAAGAAAAATCATAGCCAATCTCTTCAATCAGCTTCATGGTGGCGCCAAAATCGGCCTCTGTTTCGCCAGGAAAGCCCACAATAAAATCTGAGCTGATACAAATATCTGGGCGTGCTGCGCGCAGTTTGCGAATAATCGATTTGTATTGCAAAGCAGTGTGGTTGCGCTTCATCGCCATCAAGACTTTATCCGAGCCAGATTGCACCGGCAGGTGTAAATGCGAAACTAACTTGGGAATACGCTTAAAACAATCAATTAGCGCTTCTGACATATCGTTGGGATGTGAGGTAGTGAAGCGAATGCGCTCTATGCCCGGCATTTCCGCAATATATTCAATCAGCATCGCCAAGTCAGCTGGTTGGCCTTCGCTGCTGGTGCTTCTGTAGGCATTGACGGTCTGGCCTATTAGCGTGATTTCTTTCACGCCTTGTTCGGCAAGTTGCGCCGCTTCGGTGAGCACATCTTCAAAGGGGCGAGAAACTTCATCGCCACGCGTAAAAGGCACTACGCAGAAAGTGCAGTACTTGCTGCAGCCTTCCATAATCGATAAAAACGCAGCGCTGCCTTCAACGCGAGGCGGCGGCAAGCGGTCAAATTTCTCAATTTCTGGAAAGCTAATATCTACTTGAGAAATGCCAGACTGTCTTTGTTTTTCAATGAGTTCGGGTAAGCGATGTAGCGTTTGTGGGCCAAACACCACATCCACATAGGGCGCACGCTCAATAATGGTGGCGCCTTCTTGGCTAGCCACACAGCCGCCCACACCGATAATCAAGTTGGGATTTTTTTCTTTAAGCGGAATAAAACGCCCCAAATGGCTAAATACTTTTTCTTCAGCCTTTTCACGGATAGAGCAGGTATTAAGCAGAATAACGTCCGCTTCTTCAACCACCTCTGTGGGTTCTAGGCCTTCTGAGATGTGCAACATATCCGCCATGCGTGACGAATCGTATTCGTTCATCTGACAGCCGAAGGTTTTGATAAATACTTTTTTGGGGGCAGTGGCCATGATTAGACGGACGACTAAACTTTGGCCGACCAGAATGCGGCTATGCGCATGCAGGCACTAGAAGTGAAAAAACTTAATGGGCAACTTCGCAAAATTGTTTTAAAACTCAGAAAGCTAAGGCTGAATTGTAGCTTAGCCAGAGGGGAATGCCAAACTTAGGCCATGGTTTATTTTGCGACTAACCTTTCAGCAGCCAGGCGCTTAAAACGGTTAAAGCAATCACCGTCGCAAGCAGTACGTGAATCATTTGCTTTTGCTGCTGCTGTTGTTTCTTTAGTGTTGCTAATTCAGCTTCCAAAAGGCTTGCTTGGCGGCTATCTTGCGATAAAAAAGTATCCAGTTTTCGTGGCAAGGTGGGCAAAAGCTCCGCCCAGAATGGGGCTTCATTTTTAATGCGTTTAAGCACACTGCGCCAGCCCATTTGCTCAGACATCCAGCG
>JBDLQN010000052.1:0-7341 GCA_039800585.1 Pseudomonadota bacterium | reverse complement strand
TTCTCGGCCAAAGTATCTTCATTAAAATAAGGCTCAAGGGTGTCGTGGCGAAGGTTATCAGCCACCTCAATCAACTCGACTTTGCTATGGCGATGGCTAATCGTCAAATCAGCCGCAAGGTCCAAATAAAGTGATAAAGCTGGCTTCCACTGGCCTTCATCCAAACTAAACGGCGCAATCGCATGCGCTGGCAACATGGTAATTTTATTGCCCGGCATATACACAGTAGAAAGGCGTTTTAAAGCCACTTCATCCAAAGCACCATGAGGTGAAATCCCTAAAGCGGGCGCGGCAATATGAATCCCAACGCGATGCGTGCCATCAGCTAATGTTTGTACTGAAAAGGCATCATCGATTTCAGTGGTCGTGCTGTCATCAATACTAAAAGCCTTCACTTGCGCTCTAGGCAAATCTTGCGGCAAGTCAGCCAAAGCTAACTCGCTAGGAAACTCCGCCCCATGCGCAAAATACTCACGCAAAAACGCACCCAAATGGTAGTCATGGTTAGACGGTATGCCACCCGCATAAGCAATCGCCTGCACAGGGTTGATATGAAGATCATTTGAGGCCTGCTCAACAGCCTTCCATTCCATAGTGTTTTTGTCAGGCGCGTAAAGCAGCATATCCAGCTTTGCCATTAAAGCTTCTGGCATTTGTTTAGCTTTTAATTGCTCCACCCAATTTTGGATTTGTTCCGCTTGTAGACGCTTTTTCTCAACCGCTGCTAAGGCCGCTTTCAGCGTATCAGGAGGCGCAGCCTTGTATTGGCCTTTACCCTTGCGATAAAAATAGATAGGTGCGCTATGTAGTCGCATCGCCACAGCAGCAGATTGCACTGCACTAGGCTTATGTCCGAAATACTCTTGGGCAAGCGCCTCAAAGCCAAACTCTGACTCACCGCAACATTCCCACAAAAACGGCACTTCCAAGCTCTCGGCTTCGGCATTAGCCTGATCCATAAAGCTCGCCAAAGCACTTTCAAAGCGCAACAACACATTATTGGCTTTAATTTTTGAACGTTTTCCGCTGACAGACTCCACCTGCAAAGCCCCGCCTGTTTCAGACATCACTGAGGCAACTTTAAAGCCGCCATCTTCTTCATAAAAAACGTTCATTACAACTCAATCAAAATAGAATGCGCACATTTTACAGGGGTTTCGGTTTATTGCTTTGCTTTAGGCGGTTAAGATGTCACTTTATTTGCAATAACAAAACCTCACTTTTTATGGATAACCGAATTCCCGTTACGCTACTCACTGGTTTTTTGGGAAGCGGAAAAACCACCTTGCTCAATAAGCTCCTTAACCACGAGGGTATGAAAGACACCGCGGTAGTGATTAACGAGCTAGGTAGCACAGGCCTGGACGATATCCTATCCAAACACCTTGAGCGCACGGTAGAAAGCCAACATATTGCCGACAACACTGTGCTACTGGAATCTGGCTGCTTATGTTGCACGCTGACCAATGAAATGGCGGATACCCTGCGCGACTTATTCTTTAAGCGCGCTTTGGGCGCTATTCCTGAATTTAAGCGCTTGATTATTGAAACCACAGGCTTAGCGGACCCCGTACCGATTAT
Organism: Pseudomonadota bacterium; assembly: GCA_039800585.1. Classification (GTDB taxonomy): domain Bacteria; phylum Pseudomonadota; class Gammaproteobacteria; order Burkholderiales; family Methylophilaceae; genus Methylopumilus_A. The sequence continues at coordinate 5,760 of JBDLQN010000052.1, read as the reverse complement.
GGGCAGTCTGCTCAATGAGCCCGTGATTGGCTCAACCTATAGGCTAGATGCGGTGGTGGTAACCGTCGATAGCATTTACGGTATTCAGCAAATCGCTCAGCATCAAGAAGCAAAAAAACAAGTGGCCGTGGCCGATGTGCTGTTACTCACCAAAACCGACTTGGCCAGCACCGAGCAAATTAAAAATTTACAAAACACGCTATTAGAATTAAACGCTGGTGCCAGCCAATATCTGATCAAAAATGGCAACGTAGCCCCTCAAGACATTATCGATATCGGCTTATTTGACGCCAAAAAACAAGCCACACCACAACGCTGGTTAAAAGCGCCAGCCCAGCCCAAATGCCTATTAGCTAGCAACCACAGCATCGCCATCAAAAGCTTTACCATAACCCTACCCTCTCCGCTCAACTACGACCAACTAGAACCAAAATTGGACTGGCTATGTGAACATCACGGCGAAAACTTATTGCGAATGAAGGGCATTTTGCATGTGGCTGACCAGCCCGCACCACTGGCGATTCATGCCGTGCACAAAACGCTATACACCCCCACTTTGCTGAACGGCTGGACAGAAGACCCAGCGATTTCAAGGCTGGTGTTCATTGGGGAAAATTTAGATGAGGATGCAATTAGAAAAGAGTTAATGAAAATTTAGCTTTTCATCTCTTCCCAAATCTTATCCAAACGCTTCGCCGAGACAGGAAATGGCGTTTTGAGTTCTTGTGCAAACAAGGAAACACGCAGCTCTTCAACCAACCAACGATACTCTTCCAGGGCTGCGCTGATCTCCGCATTGGCTTTACGCAAATGGCTGACTTTATCTTGCCAGCGCTGCCAAATCATCTGCACGGTTTGCGCGCTTTTGGTATCGCGCTCCACCGAGTTAGGGTATTTATCTAGCCTTAATTTAAGCGCTTTAAGATAACGTGGAATATGCTGTAAGCGCTCCCAAGGCGTGGCGCTAAAAAAGTGTTTAGGCAGCAATAAATTGAGTTGTTCTTCCACTTCTTTTTTCACACGCGCCATATTGCCTGGCAAAGTGTTCAGCTTTTGCGTCAGCGCTTGATACTCTTGCGCAATGCTTGTGGCCAATCTGGCCGTAGCCTCCACCACTGCTGGCAAACGCGTTCTAGCGCGCTGCTTCAGGTTCATAAATTCGGCATTGGTGCGCGGCAAATCATCTTCACCAATAAATGCGCGATCGCTAATCGCTAGCAACATTTCTTCACGCAAATCATCTGGTGAGATGAGGTTGCGCAATAAAAGCGCGTATTGATTAAATTGCGGCAAGCCTTTTTCTAGCTGCTTGACCTGCTCTTTAAGCTCAAAGCGCATCAACCGTGCCACACCCAAACGATGGGCTTTTTGTGCCGCAGCTTCGGTATCAAACAGTTTCACCGCCACGTTTTCTTTGTTGTCTTCCAGCGCTGGATAGCCTGTGAGTTGATGGCTATCTTTAGTGAAGCTGAGCGTTTTGGGTAGATCGCCAAAATCCCACTGCTTGAGGCCTGTTTTTTCTATGCTGGGTGAATTACTTCTAAAAGTAAGCTGCGCCGCACTACCCAATTGCGCTTTAAGCGCATTCCAATCACGGCCTGTGGCAAGCTCATGCTGTTTTTCATCGACAATACAGAAGTTCATCAGCAAATGGTCGGTCACTGCGCTTAAATCAAAATCTTCAAGCGATAATTTAAGGCCTGTTTTTTGTTGGATGTATTCCGCCAAGGCTGGCAATAAAGCTTGTTGGTGATTCGCTTGTTCTAAAAAGCCCGTCACAAAATCTGGCACAGGCACACACACTCGGCGCAAGGCCTTAGGCAACGATTTGATTAAAGCCGTCAGCTTTTCTCGTACCATACCTGGTACCAGCCATTCCGCTTGCGTGGGATTGAGTTGGTTCAGCAAAGCGAGTGGCACAGTGGATGTGACACCATCTAGCGGATGCCCCGGCTCGAAACGATATTTGAGTTTGAGCGTCACACCATCCAACTCAAAACTCTCAGGAAATTGGGCTTCCGTCACACCCGCCGCACCGTGGCGCATCAAGGCGTCTTTAGTCAGATAAAGCAAACGCGGCACGCCTGCTTCAGCATCTTTACGCCAATGCTCAAAGCTAGCGCCGTTAACAATGCCTTGCGGGATAATTTGGTCGTAAAACGTGAATAGCGTATGTTCATCCACCAACACATCTTGGCGACGAGCCTTGTGTTCTAACTCTTCGATTTGCGCAATCAAATGACGATTAGCCTCAAAGAATGGCGCGCGAGTATCAAACTCCATATTCGCTAGGGCTTCACGAATAAAAATCTCACGGGATTCTTGCGGGTTAATCGGCCCATAATGCACACGGCGTTTAGGTATAACCGTCAGGCCATACAAGCTGACGCGCTCCCAAGCGGAGACTTGTGCCAGTTTTCTATCCCAGCGCGGGTCGCTATAACTGCTTTGAGTGAGACTGCGCGCAAGCGGCTCTATCCAATCAGGATTGATAGTCGCCACACAGCGCGCATAAAGTTTGCTGGTTTCGACTAACTCAGAAGCCATGACCCATTTAGGACGGGATTTTTTGAGTGCGGAACCAGGCGCAATCGTAAAACGAATGCCACGCGCACCTAAATAGCTATCTGCCTCGCCATCTTTAAAACCAATATTACCCAGCAAGCCCGATAATAAAGCGCGATGAATCGCATCGTAAGATTTTTCCAAATCGACTTCTTCGGCATTTGGCTTTAAATCTAGCTCTTCAGCAATTTCGCGAATTTGCCCGTGCAACTCACGCCATTCTTTTAAGCGCAAAAACGACAGGAAGTTCTGATGACATTTAGTCAATAACTCCTTATTCGATTTCTTGTTTTTAAGCGCTTCATCATAGAAATTCCAAAGCTTCAAAAAGCTTAAAAAGTCCGAACGTTCATGCGCAAACTTGGCGTGGGCCTGGTCGGCCGCTTCACGCTTCTCCATCGGTCTTTCACGCGGGTCTTGAATACTTAAAGCGCTGGCAATAATTAAAATTTCACGTAAAACACCCTCTTTTTTCGCTTCCAAAATCATGCGGCCCACGCGAGGGTCTAGCGGTAATTTGGCTAACTGTTTACCTAGTTCAGTAATTTCACGATTGGCATCAACGGCCCCCAATTCTTGCAAGAGCAAGTAACCATCGGCAATCAAGCGTGAAGAAGGCGCTTCAATAAACGGGAATTCACTGATATCACCCAAACGCAAAGCTGCCATGCGCAAAATGACCGAAGCCAGCGAACTACGTAGGATTTCTGGGTCAGTAAACGCTGGGCGACCATTAAAATCTTGCTCGTCATAAAGACGCACGCAAATGCCATTAGAAACACGGCCGCAACGCCCCGCCCTTTGCTTAGCAGCGGCTTGGCTGATTTTTTCGATTTGCAATTGCTCAACTTTGGCACGTGCACTGTAACGGTTAATCCTTGCCAAACCTGCATCAATTACATATTTAATGCCTGGCACTGTGAGCGAGGTTTCTGCTACGTTGGTGGCCAATACCACGCGGCGTGTGCCAGATGGGCGGAAGATTTTTTGTTGGTCTTCAATCGAAAGTCGCGCAAACAATGGCAAGACTTCAATGTGTCTAAGCTTAGCCGAACGCCCTTGATATTTTCTGAGGTGCTCAGCCACATCGCGAATCTCGCGCTCACCTGGCAAAAACACCAAAATATCGCCATCACCTTGTCGCAGCAAGTCATCCGCGGCATCCAAGATAGCCTCTTCAATGGCCTCTTCGGCATCGTCCTCTTCTAGCCAGCGCGCTTCGGTTTTGCCTTTGCGCTTAATACCAAACAGATTATCGTCATCCTCGCCAACATCTTCTTCCACGGTCTGCGACACGTAACCCGCTTTACCCAAAGGACGATAGCGGATTTCAACGGGATAAGTCCGTCCCGACACCTCAATCACTGGCGCGCCATCAAAATGCTTAGAAAACCTATCCGCATCAATCGTGGCCGAAGTCACAATCACTTTCAAATCGGGACGCTTGGGTAATAACTGCTTGAGATAACCCAACAAAAAATCAATGTTAAGACTGCGCTCATGCGCCTCGTCAATAATGATGGTGTCGTAAGCATTGAGAAAGTGGTCGCCCTGCGTTTCAGCCAGCAAAATACCGTCTGTCATCAACTTAACGTAGCTCGCCTCTGAAAGCTTATCGTTGAAACGTACTTTGTAGCCAACCACTTCGCCTAAAGGGGATTTAAGCTCTTGGGCAATACGGCTTGCCACAGAGCGAGCCGCAATACGGCGTGGCTGGGTATGACCAATTAAACCACTGACGCCACGACCAAGCTCCAAACAAATTTTAGGCAACTGTGTCGTTTTGCCTGAACCTGTTTCACCGCAGACAATCACTACCTGATGCTTTTCAATCGCGGTTTTAATTTCATCTTTTCGTGCCGTCACAGGCAAATCAAGCTCATATTCAGGCTTGGGTAAGGCTTTTAAGCGGCTTTGAAACTTCTCGTGTGATTTGGCGATTCGACCAACAATATCAGCGAGCACTTTGTCTAGTTTAGCTGTGCTGTTTTGGCCTCCTTTTTGCAAATCTTGTAGCTCACGGATTTTGCGACGCAAAGGATGGCGGTCTGCCAACATGCAAGTGGCAAGCGCCTCATTAAGCTGTGTGTGAGATTGTGAAGGGGTGTTCATGCAAAAAACTTAGGCAAAACGCTCGCGCAATTCTTCCAAATTTAAGGTTTCAAGAATCTGCTCCAAGCGCACTTGAGCGTTTTTACGCGGGCTATTTTTGTAACGCGCAATAATCAACTCGTTTTTCATCGAGTGTTCCCAGCCGACTAGCTCGGTCACCGTGACTTGATAGCCATGTGCCTCAAGCTGCAAACAACGCAGCACGTTGGTAATCTGGCTACCAAATTCCCGCGTGTGGATAGGATGGCGCCAGATTTCAGAAAGTGGCGTTTTACCAAAAGACTCATTTTTATGCTTGCGCAACACCTCCGCCACCTCGGCCTGACAGCAAGGCACTAACACCATAAACTTGGCCTGCTTTTGCAGACCAAAACGAATCGCATCATCAGTTGCGGTATTGCAAGCATGCAAAGCCGTCACGATTTCTACTTGTTCAGGCAACAAATTTGAAGTCATAGATTCTTCAACGCTTAAATGATGAAAATCCATGCGGTCAAAATGCAATTGCTCGGCCAAGTCTTTAGACTTTTGCACTAATTCAGCACGCGTCTCAATTCCCACCACATGGCCAGATTGGTGCTGCTTCATAAATAAATCGTAAAGAATAAATCCCAAATAAGACTTACCTGCGCCGTGGTCCACCAGCGTGATATTGTCGTTCTCTTCCATCAACTCCGTAAGCAAAGGCTCATTGCCGTCACGCGTCAAAATATGTAGCGCTTTAAGCAACTCAATGGACTGCTGAGGTTTAATTTCGGGGATTAAAGTCATTTCGGCATTTTAACTGATGTTTACCCTATTAAGCTTTCAAATTAGGGCTAGGCGGCTTGCGGTGTTAAAATGGCCCGGCTATCTGCACCAAGCTTATCTAGACAACTAAAATTTTCTAGAAATATTTTCAGTAACGCGAAGACAAGCTGAAGACAGTGCGCATAGCACGGCAAAGCGCCGTCGACAAAGTTAATGGAAATATTGAAGGAAATTTATGGCAGTTCAGTGGTATCCGGGACACATGACCCAAGCCCGCAAAAAAGCCGAAGAAACGATGGAGTTTATCGACGTCGTGATTGAGGTATTGGATGC
>JBDLQN010000051.1:0-7106 GCA_039800585.1 Pseudomonadota bacterium | reverse complement strand
CATTTAGTAAAAGCCATAGAGCCTGATAGAATGGCTCTCATCCATTTCTAGCTAAGCGGGATTACTCATGCAGCAAGATCTTAAAGTTGTTTATCCAGGCACTTTTGACCCGATTACCAAAGGGCATGAGGATATTGTTCGTCGTGCTTCTAGCTTGTTTTCAGAAGTCGTCGTAGCGGTTGCGCAGAACACCGGTAAACAGCCATTTTTTGATTTGAACGAACGCGTGGCGATGGCGCAGGAAGTTCTAAAAGACTGTCCAAACGTCCGTGTGATTGGCTTTCCAGGCTTGTTGATGCAGTTTGTGCAAGATCAGGGCGCAAGGGTAGTGATTCGCGGCTTGCGCGCGGTTTCTGACTTTGAGTACGAATTTCAGTTGGCGGGCATGAACCGTAAGTTATTTCCACAAGTGGAGTCAGTGTTTCTGACCCCTTCCGAGCAATACATGTTTATTTCATCAAGTTTGGTGCGCGAAGTGGCGATGTTGGGCGGTGATGTGTCGCAGTTTGTGTCGCCGCATATTCAGGCCTGTATCAATCAAAAAATAGCGAAGTAAGAGGTTTAGTTGTATGGCATTAATGATTACCGATGAATGTATTAATTGCGACGTCTGCGAACCAGCCTGTCCGAATAATGCGATTTATCAGGGCGAGTCTATTTATGAGATAGACCCGAATTTATGTACCGAGTGCGTTGGTCATTACGAAGAGCCGCAATGCCAAAAGGTTTGTCCGATTGATTGCATTCCATTTAACCCTGATGTGGTGGAAACCAAAGCGCAGTTACAAGAAAAGTACGAGCACTTAATGGCCGCCAAATCAGCTTAGTTTTTATTGAGGAAATCACTATGCGTATGCTTCATACCATGTTGCGCGTTGGCAATTTAGAGCGCTCAATCAAGTTTTACACCGAAGTGTTGGGGATGAAAGTTCTGCGTCAGCACGATTTTCCCGATGGTAAGTTTACTTTGGCCTTTGTGGGTTATGGCGACGAAGCAGACCATACAGTGCTAGAGCTCACCTATAACTATGGCGTAGATAGCTACGATATGGGCAAAGCCTACGGTCACGTTGCGATTGAAGTGGATGATGCTTATGTGGCCTGTGAGCAAGTAAAAAAGGCGGGCGGCAAGGTGATTCGTGAAGCTGGCCCAATGATGCATGGCACGACGGTGATTGCCTTTGTAGAAGATCCAGACGGCTACAAAGTGGAGTTTATCCAAAAGGGTACATACTAAATTTGGCCTTGCAATAAAAAAGCCTGCATTGCAGGCTTTTTTATTGGTCACGATTTTAAGTCTTATTCGAAAAAGTCTTTTACTTTATCTAAAAAGCCTTTGGCACGTGGGCTGTGTTTTTCTGAGTCTTGCTGGTTAATCGCCTCCAGCTCACGCAACAACTCGCGCTGTTTCTCATTCAACTTAACAGGTGTTTCCACCACCACATGGCACATCAAGTCGCCATGATGGTTGCCACGAAGCGGTCTGATGCCTTTGCCACGCAAACGGAAAACTGAGCCTGTTTGGGTTTCGGCCGGGATTTTCATCTTGGCATGACCGTCCAGCGTTGGAATTTCAATCTCGCCACCCAATGCGGCGGTAGTGAAGCTAATCGGCATTTCGCAATGCAAATCTGCACCTTCACGTTGGAAAATCTCGTGCGGTTTTAAGTGCACCACAACATACAAATCGCCAGTTGGACCGCCGTTGACGCCAGCTTCGCCTTCGCCAGATAAACGAATGCGATCGCCTTCATCCACGCCTGCAGGAATTTTCACAGAAAGCGTTTTGTGTTGTTTTACGCGTCCAGCACCGTGACATTCTGGGCAGGGGTCTTTCACCATCTGACCGTTGCCGTGACAGGTTGGGCAGGTTTGTTGAACAGAGAAAAATCCCTGCTGCATACGCACTTGGCCATGGCCCTGGCAAGTGGTACAAGTGACTGGTGAGGTGCCTGCTTTTGCGCCCGTGCCATCACAAGGCTCGCATTTTGCCATGACGGGAATACGAATCTTGGTTTCTGTGCCGCGTGCTGCGTCTTCCAGTGAAATTTCCATGTTGTAGCGTAAATCAGCGCCACGATAGACATTTGAGCGTCGGCCGCCGCCGCCCCCAAAAATATCGCCAAAGATGTCACCAAAGGCATCGCTAAAGTTGCCAAAACCACCGCCACCAAAGCCGCCAGGACCACCTGCTGCGCTTGGGTCAACCCCTGCATGACCATATTGATCATAAGCTGCACGCTTTTGAGGGTCAGAAAGCATTTCGTAGGCTTCTTTAGCTTCTTTGAAGCTTTCTTCTGCTTTTGGATTGTCTGGGTTGCGGTCAGGGTGATACTTCATCGCGAGTTTGCGATAAGACTTTTTGATGTCCTCTTCCGATGCGTCGCGATTGACGCCTAAGACTTCGTAATAATCACGTTTTGCCATTTTTATGCCTTCATGAATGGGGCTAGATTAAGTGAGAAAGCACACCCTCGCTTTTGGCGGGGATGTGCTCTGCTTTATTTCCAATAAAAAAGATTATTTCTTATCAGATTTCACTTCTTCAAATTCGGCATCCACCACTTCAGCATCTACCGTTTTTTCGCCTTGTGGTTGGGCTTCAGCGCCACCCGCTTGTTGGGCTTGTTGTTCAGCGTAAATCTTTTCGCCTAGCTTTTGAGAGGCTTCCATCAAGGCATTGGTTTTGGCTTCAATGGTTTCTTTGTCGCCATCTTTCAATACGTCTTCCACCTCTTTAATCGCGGCTTCGATTTTCTCTTTTTCATCCGCTTCAAGCTTGTCAGCATGTTCAGTCATCGATTTCTTCACGCTGTGTACCATGCCGTCTGCGGCGTTGCGTGCGTCAACCAACTCACGAAGCTTTTTGTCTTCATCAGCGTTAGCTGCGGCATCTTCTTCCATGCGTTTGATTTCTTCTTCAGACAAGCCAGAGTTTGCCTTAATCGTGATTTTGTTTTCTTTGCCAGTGGCTTTGTCTTTTGCAGATACATGCAAGATACCGTTGGCATCAATATCAAAAGTCACTTCAATTTGTGGCATGCCACGTTGCGCTGGTGGAATGTCGCTCAAGTTAAATTGACCCAAGCTCTTGTTACCAGTTGCCATTTCACGCTCACCTTGAAGCACATGAATCGTCACGGCATTTTGGTTGTCTTCAGCGGTTGAGAACACTTGTGATGCCTTAGTAGGAATCGTGGTGTTTTTCTTGATGAGCTTGGTCATCACGCCACCTAGCGTTTCAATACCCAATGACAATGGGGTTACGTCTAGCAATAACACGTCCTTTACGTCGCCTTGTAATACGCCACCTTGAATCGCAGCGCCAACAGCTACGGCTTCGTCAGGGTTCACGTCTTTACGTGGCTCTTTGCCGAAAATCTCTTTCACTTTTTCTTGTACTTTTGGCATACGGCTTTGACCGCCTACCAAAATCACATCACCGATTTCATCGATGCTTACGCCAGCGTCTTTCAAAGCTGTGCGGCATGGTGCAATCGTGCGCTCAATCAAATCTTCAACTAAAGACTCGAATTTGGCGCGAGTGATTTTGACCACTAAGTGTTTAGGACCGCTTGCATCAGCGGTGATGTAAGGCAAGTTCACTTCAGTTTGTTGTGAAGATGAAAGCTCGATTTTTGCCTTTTCAGCCGCTTCTTTTAGACGTTGCTTAGCAAGCAAGTCGTTGCGCAAATCAATGCTGTTCTCTTTTTTGAACTCATCCGCCAAGAAGTCAATCATGCGGTTGTCAAAGTCTTCACCACCAAGGAATGTGTCGCCGTTGGTTGAAAGTACTTCAAATTGATGTTCGCCATCAATGCTTGAGATTTCGATGATAGAAACGTCAAATGTACCGCCACCCAAGTCGTAAACCGCGATTTTGCGGTCGCCTTCTTGTTTGTCTAGACCGAAAGCCAATGCGGCAGCAGTTGGTTCGTTGATAATACGTTTTACTTCCAAGCCAGCGATACGGCCAGCATCTTTGGTTGCTTGGCGTTGGCTGTCGTTAAAGTAAGCAGGCACAGTGATGACCGCTTCAGTGACTTCTTCACCAAGGTAGTCTTCTGCTGTTTTTTTCATTTTGCGCAAAACTTCAGCAGAAATTTGTGGTGGCGCCATTTTGTCGCCACGTACTTCTACCCAAGCGTCACCGTTATCAGCTTTAGCGATGGTGTAAGGCATAAGGTTGATGTCTTTTTGTACTTCTTTTTCGTCAAAACGACGGCCAATCAAGCGCTTCACTGCAAATAAAGTGTTTTTAGGGTTGGTCACCGCTTGGCGTTTTGCTGGTGCGCCAGTCAAAATCTCACCGTCATCTTGGTAAGCAATGATAGATGGGGTTGTGCGACCGCCTTCAGCGTTTTCAATCACGCGTGGCTTGCCGCCTTCCATCACAGCAACGCAAGAGTTGGTTGTACCTAAGTCAATACCAATAATTTTAGCCATGTTGTTCAGTCCTCTTTTAAATCTAAATTTTGAAGTTGTTTAATTCAATGTTTCGATAATGGGGATAGGCTTTGTCATTTCAAGCCTTAATCCACAAAGTCTTTTATTCTTTACCTTTAATCACCATCACCAAGGCTGGGCGAAGTACGCGGTCGTTCAAGGTATAGCCTTTTTGCAATACGCTATGAACGGTATTTGCTTCGCCTTCTGCTTCAATCGCGCTAATTGCTTGGTGTTTGTTCGGGTCAAACTTTTCGCCAACCGGATTGACTTCGGCAATATTGAATTTTTCGAATACGCTGAGTAACTGTTTGGAAGTGAGTTCAACGCCGTTTTTATAGTCATCTACACTCGCGTTAGCCACAGCCAGTGCTGCATCTAGGCTGTCTTTTACTGCCAATAACTCGCCAGAAAATTTTTCCAAAGCAAATTTGCGTGCTTTGTCGATGTCGTCAGTAGCACGACGGCGAATATTTTCACCTTCGGCTTTTACATAAAGCACGGCGGCTTGTTGTTCTGCAAGCTGCGCTTCTAGTTCTGCAATACGTTCTTCAGGGGTTTGTGCTGCGCCTTGAGAAGCTTCATTCTCATTGGTTTCTGGCGCTTGGTTTTGATCTTCTTGCTGCATAAAGGCCTCTTGTTAATGATTGCTGTTTTTTTACGATAGAGAGCAAATGGGGATGGTGTTGCCGATTACAAGAGGGATAATTAAATAAGTTTGATAAATCGCAATAGCAGCGCACTTCTATGTTTGCGATAATGAACAAAAATTTGAGATGAGGCTGCGATGAATCTAATTAAAGAGTTTGATTTCACTACTTGGAACCCAAAAATCACCAAAGCTAAAAGCAAGCAAGTGATTGAGGCTTTGGAGTGTGGCTTCGCTATTTGTTTGCCGCAGTTACCCTTTACGCTAAACGAGGATGAAAAACGATTTCTTTCTCAACGTTGGTCAGATCAGAAATCCAAAAACATTTCATTGCGGCCACAGGGTGGGCTGCGAGGGGCGCAAGGTTCGGAGGCTGACTTAGCAGCCATGCGTGCCATGATTCAGCGCTATGCAGACCAATCCACACAGCTGGTTTCGGCACTATTTCCAGATTATGTGCCGCATCTCATCACTGCAAATACTAGCTTCCGTCCATTTGAGGTTGATGGCCGAGTGAGCTCTTATCGAAAGGATGATAAGCGCTTGCACACGGATGCATTTCCATCTAACCCTACGCAAGGTACTCGCTTGTTGCGAGTGTTTAATAACATCAACCCCGATGGCAGGCCGCGTGTTTGGCGGGTAGGTGAGCCGTTTGAAGATATGGCGAGAAAGTTTTTGCCCAAAGCTAGCAAGATGTGGCCTGGTCAGGCTTGGTTGATGCGCCAACTGGGGATTACCAAACGTGAGCGCACTCCCTACGATCAGTTGATGTTGCAACTTCATGATTTAGTCAAAGCGGATATGGATTATCAGCGCAACGCTCCCCAGCAGACTGTAAATTTAATGCCAGGTACCACTTGGATAGTCTTTTCGGATCAGGTGCTACATGCTGCAATGTCTGGACAATATATGATGGAGCAAACTTTTCACTTGCCAGCAAATGCCTTATATCAACCCGAGACCGCACCTCTTAGGGTGCTGGAACGTATGACGGATAGTGTGTTGATTTAGTTTGGCGCGCTTAGTTGCGCACTTTGTAGCGGTCGTAACCCCACATATATTGGGATGGACATTGTGTAATCGCCTTCTCAATTTCTTGATTGAGTAATTCTGGCGTGTTGATACCAACTTCGACAACTGGCTTGATATGGATGTGATAACCACGCCCTTTTGGTAATCTTTCGCCGAATGCCATGAGCACTTGCGCACCTGTTTTTTCCGCTAATTTTGATGCCAACGTCATGGTGTAGGCGGGCCGACCGAAAAATGGTGCCCATTCTCCCTCGCCTTCGTAAGGTGCTTGATCTGGCAATATGCCGATTGCCTCACCACGTTTAAGCGCTTGGAGTAATTGTTTTACCCCTTGCTGATTAGCGGGAGCAAGGGATACTTGACCTCGTTGGCGACCCTCGTAAATGAGCGGCATTAACCAAGCTTGGCGCGGAGGGCGAAACAAAACGGTGATGGGGTGAAATTGGCCATAATACAGGGAGGTGCTTTCAAAGCAGCCCAGATGGGGAGTCAAGAAAATAATGCCTTGTTTGTTTTTGAGGGCCTTTTCAACGAACTCCCAGCCTGAGCGGCCCTGATAAAGTTTGTTGAGTTTTTTATAAGGCTTGAACCAAATGGCAAATGTTTCTAGAAAAGCCTTTCCTGTTTCTGCAATATTTTGATGAAGTATGCGCTTGAAGTTCTCCTGATTAGATGCAATCTGGCTAGATTCTAGGTTTTGCTTCATCAGTCGCGCGTATTTGGTATTGCTCAGCACAGCTAACCAGCCTAAGACAACGCCCAAGCCATGAATGGCAGGCAAGGGCAGTTTGGATAGCAGTCTTAACACCAAAGTGATGAGTTTTTGTTTAAGCATTAAAACGTACCCAAGCGATTGAAAGCGTTAAACACTTCATCAGGCTCAGGAAGGCGACCTTTCCCGCCGATATTAATCGCCAATGCGTTGGCGCCGCCATAAGTGCCATTCAGTTCTGCGTGGGTGTCCGTATAAATCGCG
>JBDLQN010000050.1:0-7363 GCA_039800585.1 Pseudomonadota bacterium | reverse complement strand
CCAATCTGATTTGCCATTGTGACTAAATGCCCAATATCCATTCACTTCTTCCTTCAACTATCTAATTCGTTGTGGGTGGGTGTACACCACATATTGTTCCGGTCGCGCAAAACCCACCAAGGTAATGCCGCTCTGTTCAGCCATGCGTATCGCCAATCCTGTCGGTGCTGAAATCGCCACTAACATCGATACCCCAGCGACAGCAACTTTTTGCACCATCTCATAACTCGCACGGCTAGTGGTCAACACAAACCCGTTTTTATTATCTTTTGCTTTAGTGCCTAGTAGTTTAGCCCCTAGTAATTTGTCTAGTGCATTATGGCGACCAACATCCTCACGCGCCATTACAATTTCGCCTGCGGGGCTTACCCAAAAACTTGCATGTGTTGCACCTGTTTCTGCTTGCAAAGGCTGATTTTTATGCGCTTCAGACAATGCTTTTAAAATCGCTGCTGGACTAAATATTTCTTGCGACTGATTCACCGCGTCTGGTAAACGTAGCGCCTGAGTCAAACTTTCAGCACCGCATAAGCCACACCCTGTGCGCCCCGTCATACTGCGACGTTTTTCTTTGAGTTGATGAAACCGCTCTGCCGCAATTTCCATCCGCAACTCAATACCAGCTGTTTGAGCAACAACCTCAATGCCATACAGCTCTTTTGGGTGACTCAATATGCCTTCCGCCAAGGAAAAACCTAAAGCAAAATCTTCCAAGTCTCTGGGCGTTGCCAACATCACCGCATGGGATATACCATTATAAATCAGCGCGACTGGCACTTCTTCAGCCACCACATCTTCAATCTGGCTAAGCCTTCCTGATTTCCACTTATCAACAAGGAAGCGGCTAGAAGCCGCTTCTGCAATCAAGCCTGTCTGAGCAATGTTAGTTTTTTTATCGTCCAGCATCAGATTTCGCTTAAACGATAAGCTTCAATTAAACCTTAGCTTCAGTGCGTGGATTTTTGGCGAAATCAATTTGCGTTTCGCTAAATTGCTTGTAATCACGCTGCCAATCAGAAAGCTGCGTCACCTTAGTTAACTGAACGGCGGTCACTTTAAATTCAGGACAGTTGGTTGCCCAGTCTGAATTTTCAGTGGTGATCACGTTGGCACCAGACTCTGGGTGATGGAATGTGGTGTAAACCACGCCAGGCTGAACGCGCTCTGTAATTTTTGCACGCAATACTGTTTCACCAGCACGACTAGCAATACCGACCCAGTCTCCGTCATTAATACCGCGATCCTCAGCATCATGCGGATGAATCTCGATGATATCTTCTGGATGCCATGCCACATTATCAGTACGGCGCGTTTGTGCGCCCACGTTGTATTGAGACAAGATGCGGCCTGTGGTCAAAATGAGCGGATACTTGGCGTTCACTTTTTCAGTGGTTGGCACATATTCGGTAATAAAGAATTTGCCTTTACCGCGCACAAATTCGTCAATGTGCATGGTCGGTGTACCTGCTGGATTTTCATCATCACAAGGCCATTGCACACTACCAAGCTCATCTAATTTCTTAAAGCTGATGCCCTTGAAGGTTGGTGTCAGTTTGGCAATTTCATCCAAAATGTCCGAGGCATGCTTGTAATGCATAGGGTAACCCAAGGCACTAGATAGCTTGGCTGTGACTTCCCAATCCTCAAAACCGTTCTTAGGTGTCATCACACGGCGCACCGGTGATACACGGCGCTCAGCATTAGTGAACGTGCCTGATTTTTCCAAGAATGAAGCACCGGGAAAGAACACATGCGCATACATCGCTGTTTCGTTCAAGAATAAATCTTGCACAATGACGCATTCCATCGCCTCAAGCGCATGAGTCACATGTTGTGTATTAGGGTCAGATTGAACAATGTCTTCACCCACGCAATAAAGCGCTTTAAAGTTACCCGCAAGCGCTTGGTCCAACATATTAGGGATACGCAAGCCTGGCTCTTTACTGAGTGGGCGACCCCAAGCAGATTCAAACAAAGCGCGCGTCGCATCATCAGACACATGGCGATAACCTGGGAATTCGTGTGGCATAGAACCCATGTCACATGAGCCCTGTACGTTATTCTGACCGCGCAATGGGTTAACACCCACGCCTTCGCGGCCAACATTAGCCGTTGCCATCGCAAGGTTGGCGATACCCATCACCGTAGTTGAGCCTTGACTATGCTCGGTGACACCCAAGCCATAGTAAATCGCAGCGTTACCACCTGTTGCATACAATCTTGCTGCGGCGCGAATATCTTCCGCTGGTACACCTAAGGTTTCACTGAGAGCCTCTGGTGAGTTTTCTGGTTTAGCCACAAAATCACGCCAAACTTCGAATGAATCCCACTCGCAACGCTCTTTGACAAAAGCTTCATTCACTAGACCTTCCGTCACAATCACGTGAGAGATGGCGGCAATTAAAGCCACATTAGTACCTGGACGCAATTTAAGGTGGTAGTCAGCTTTGATGTGAGGTGAAGATACCAAATCGATTTGACGTGGGTCAGCCACAATCAGCTTCGCGCCTTGACGCAAGCGACGTTTCATTTGTGAACCAAATACAGGATGACCATCCGTTGGATTGGCACCCATCACAAAAATTACATCAGAATGCATCACAGAATCAAAAGTCTGCGTACCCGCAGACTCGCCTAAGGTTTGTTTTAGGCCGTAACCCGTTGGTGAGTGGCAAACTCGTGCGCAGGTGTCTACATTGTTTGTACCAAACACTGCACGAATGAGTTTTTGCGTGACATAGACTTCTTCGTTGGTACAACGTGAAGAGGTAATCCCACCAATCGATTCTGTACCGTATTTTGCTTGAATACGCTTAATTTCACTTGCCGCATAATTAATCGCCTCATCCCAGGACACCTCTGTCCAAGCATCATGAATGCTCTTACGAATCATCGGTTTTGTGATGCGGTCTTTATGGGTAGCATAGCCCCAAGCAAAGCGACCTTTCACACATGAGTGGCCATGGTTAGCGCCACCATGCTTGCTCGGCACCATGCGAACCACTTGTTCGCCTTTCATTTCGGCATCAAATGAGCAACCCACGCCACAATAAGCGCAGGTTGTGGTTACTGAGTGTTCAGGCACGCCATGTTGAATCACTGATTTTTCAATCAAAGTCGCGGTTGGGCAAGCTTGCACACACGCACCGCAAGAAACACATTCTGACTCAAGGAAGTTTTCGGTGCCTGAAGCCACTTTAGAATCGAAACCACGACCCTGAATGGTCAAAGCAAAGGTGCCCTGCACTTCTTCACAAGCACGGACACAGCGTGAACAAACAATACATTTGGATGGGTCAAACTGAAAATATGGATTTGACGTGTCTTTTTCAGACTTTAAATGGTTCTCACCATCATAGCCATAGCGCACTTCACGCAATCCCACAGCACCTGCCATGTCTTGCAACTCACAATCACCATTGGTTGCACAAGTTAAGCAATCAAGCGGATGGTCAGAGATATAAAGCTCCATCACCCCTTTACGTAGCTCCGCCAATTTAGGCGTCTGCGTTTTCACTTTGATGCCTTCAGCGACTGGCGTGGTACATGAAGCTGGGAAGCCGCGACGGCCTTCAACTTCAACCAAACACAAACGACATGAGCCGTAAGGCTCAAGGCTATCGGTTGCGCAAAGTTTAGGGACTGTAACGCCGCCTACCATCGCCGCATGCATAATCGACGTGCCTTCTGGCACCGTAATCTGCGTTCCATCGATTTCCAGGGTAATCGTTTTATCAGAAACCTTTGCTGGAGTACCGTAATCTGTGTATTTGCTCATAATAAAATCTCCTCGCAGCCCTTACGCCACTTGACCCTTCTCTAGGCCAAAATCTTCAGGGAAATGATTGATCGCACTCAGCACTGGATATGGCGTCATACCACCCAGCGCACATAGAGAGCCATTCAGCATGGTGTCACTTAAATCACGCACTAACTTGATGCTTTGCGCATGATCTTGTTTAGCCATAATCTTATCCATCACTTCTACACCACGTGTTGACCCAATTCGGCATGGGGTGCATTTACCGCAAGACTCTTCAGCACAGAACTCAAAAGCGTAACGTGCCATTTTGGCCATATCTACGGTGTCATCAAAAGCCACAACACCACCATGACCCAGCACCGCCCAAATCTCTGTAAATTTCTCGTAGTCCATTGGCGTATCAAACTGTGACTCTGGCAAATAAGAGCCTAATGGGCCACCTACTTGCACCGCACGGATAGGCTTACCTGAAGCTGATCCGCCGCCAAAGTCATAAAGCAATTCGCGCAAGGTGATACCAAAAGCCTTCTCAACCAAGCCACATTGCTTGATATTACCTGCCAATTGAATCGGCAATGTGCCGCGTGAACGCCCCATGCCAAAGTCTTGATAGAACTTGCCGCCTTTATCCAAAATAATCGGCACAGTCGCCAAAGAAATCACGTTATTTACTATCGTAGGCTTGCCAAACAAGCCTTCAATCGCAGGCAATGGCGGTTTAAAACGCACCAAACCACGTTTACCCTCTAGGCTTTCAAGTAAAGAAGTTTCTTCACCACAGACATAAGCACCCGCAGCACGACGCACTTCCAAATCGAAGTGCTTACCTGAACCGCAAATATTTTTACCTAGATAACCTGCTTGGTAAGCATTAGCAATCGCCTCATTGAGCGTCTGCAATGCATCTGGATATTCAGAGCGCAAGTAGATATAGCCCTGCGTAGCGCCAACAGCAATACCCGCAATGGTCATGCCTTCAATCAGCACCAGCGGATCACCTTCCATAATCATGCGGTCTGAATACGTGCCTGAATCCCCTTCATCCGCATTACACACCACATATTTTTGATCAGCGGGCGCATTCAGCACCGTGTTCCATTTAATGCCTGTTGGGAAAGCTGCACCGCCACGACCACGGAGACCAGAATCAGTCACCTCTTTGACAATATCAGCGCCGGATTTGGCGAGAGCATTTTTAAGGCCTTTGTAGCCATCGTGTGCCACATAGTCTTCAACGGAGACTGGGTCGGTAATGCCAACGCGCGCAAAGGTTAAGCGCTCTTGCTTTTTGAGCCAGGCAATTTCATCGGTTAAACCAAGATTAAGCGGATGCGCACCGCCATTGACAAAATCAGCATCAAAAAGACTGGCCACATCTTTAGGCATGACTGGACCATAAGCCACACGACCTTTAGGTGTAGCCACTTCCACCATGGTTTCTAACCAGAATAAGCCACGAGAACCGTTACGAACCAACTTAATTTCAATACCACGCTTAGCTGCTTCCGCTTGAATGTTAGCGGCAACTTGATGAGCGCCCAAGGAAAGCGCGCTGGAATCTCTAGGAACATAAATCGTCACGGCCATTATGCACCCCTCGCTTGTTTGATGATGTCGTTAATACGCTCCGCATCCACACGGCCACACACTTGCTCATCCATCGCCACAGAAGGCGAACAAGCACAGTTGCCCAAACAATAAACCGCTTCAAGCGTTATCGCGCCATCAGCGGTTGTTTGGTGATAATCAATACCCAAGGTTTTTTTAACATGTGCCTCAAGTGCTTCTGAACCCATGGCTTGGCAAGATTCAGCGCGACAAATTTGCAGCACATGTTTGCCAGGTTGATGCGTACGGAAGTGATGATAAAAAGTCACTACCCCATGCACCTCTGCTACTGAGATATTTAAAGCCTTTGAAATGAGGTCGTAGCTTTCTTGAGGGATATAGCCAATATCATCCTGAATAGCATGCAGCAAAGGCATGAGTGCACCAGGTTTAGATTTGTGGGTTGCAATATGCGTTTCCACACTTGCCAAATGCTCGTTTAACACCAAATTCTCCAAACATCATTCATGTTTTTGGACAGTCGCTTTAATCTTCCCAAAGCCCCGTCTTTTAAAGACTCATATTGTAAAACGACTCGATATCAAAATAAAGAATTGCCGACAAATTTAGTTGGTTTTTTGATATCAAGCGGACGAATCAAAAAATCATATGAGAATAGATACATCATTCACTTCATTGGTTTCATTCCTTGCTAGGTAAATTTTGTTAAAAAAGTGCCCAAAATATGGAACTTTTGGAGTAAAGTTTCGTTTCGAACATGGCAATTCATAAACATATAAATATACGGAGATAATGAATCATGAGTTTGGACCTACTAAAGGGCATGGGCGTCAAAATCCCATACAAGGCAAAATATGACAACTTCATCGGTGGCAAATGGGTTGCCCCAGTAGGCGGTGAATATTTTGATGTTATTAGCCCCGTTACTGGCTTACCTTACACAAAAGCACCGCGATCAAATGAAGCTGACGTTGAGTTAGCATTAGATGCAGCACACAAAGCAGCTGACAAATGGGGCAAAACAGCTCCAGCAGAACGTGCAAACTTGTTACTTAAAATTGCTGACCGTCTTGAGCAAAATTTAGAATTGTTGGCGACTGCAGAAACCATCGACAACGGTAAACCAATCCGCGAAACAATCAACGCCGACATTCCATTGGCAATCGATCATTTCCGTTATTTCGCTGGCTGCCTACGTGCTCAAGAAGGCACTTTGAGCGAGCTAGACGAAAACACTGTGGCTTACCACTTCCACGAGCCACTAGGTGTCATTGGTCAGATCATCCCTTGGAACTTCCCAATCTTGATGGCTGCTTGGAAATTAGCACCAGCAGTTGCCGCAGGCAACTGCGTTGTGATGAAACCTGCTGAATTTACACCAATCAGCATCTTGATCTTGATGGAAACAATTGCTGACTTAGTACCTCCAGGCGTGATCAACATTGTTAACGGTTACGGTCGTGAAGTTGGCGCACCATTGGCAAACAGCCGCCGTATTGCAAAAATCGCATTTACTGGTTCTACAGCGACTGGCCGCGTAATCGCCCAAGCTGCTGCTGGCAACTTGATTCCAGCAACACTAGAGCTAGGTGGCAAATCCCCTAACATCTTCTTTGAAGACGTGATGGAAGCAGATGATGACTTCTTAGATAAAGCAATCGAAGGCTTGGTATTGTTCGCATTCAACCAAGGCGAAGTATGTACCTGCCCTTCACGCGCATTAATTCAAGAATCTATCTACGATAAATTCATGGAGCGAGTAATGCCACGCGTTGCTGCGATTAAACAAGGCAACCCACTTGATCCAAACACTATGCTTGGTGCGCAAGCTTCTCTAGACCAAGTTAACAAGATCATGTCTTACATGGACATCGGTAAACAAGAAGGCGCGCAAGTATTGTGCGGTGGTGAGCGCAACAACTTGAGCGGTGACCTATCTCAAGGTTACTACATCAAGCCTACGTTGATGAAAGGCCACAACAAAATGCGCATTTTCCAAGAAGAAATTTTTGGACCAGTGCTTGCTGTGAC
>JBDLQN010000049.1:0-7434 GCA_039800585.1 Pseudomonadota bacterium | reverse complement strand
TTAAATCTTTGTAAGCTAAAGTTATATTCATCACGGGCTTAAAATTAAGCCCGTTTTTTCAAATCAATACGCGAGTCGCATCATGAATCGTTACCCTTTGTGGAAAAACATTTTAGTGTTGGTGGTGTTGTTATTAGGCCTCACTTACTCCATTCCTAATCTTTTTGGTGAGTCGCCTGCTGTTCAAATCACAACAGCGAAAGCCACCTCTAAATTAGACCCTATAATGTTGGGACAGGTGGAAGCAGTGCTTAAACAAGAAAATATCCAATACGATGGAATTTTCATGGATGCCTCTGGCATCAAGGTGCGTTTTGCCGATACCGACACGCAAATCAAAGCGAAAGATGCTTTGAGAAATAGTTTAAACAAAGACTTTGTCATCGCACTTAATCTTATTTCACGTTCTCCAGCATGGCTCACTAGCATCGCAGCACGCCCAATGTACTTGGGCTTGGACTTGCGTGGCGGTGTGCATTTCTTGCTGCAAGTAGATATGAAAGCTGCTTTAGATAAAGCAGCAGATCGTTATGTAGGTGATTTCCGCACTTCATTACGCAAAGAGCGTATTTCTTATTCTGGCGTAGCGCGAGAAGGCCAAAGCATCCAGGTGAAATTTATGGATGCCGCGGACATGGCAAAAGCTGAAAAAATTCTTGGTAAAGAATTTCCTGATGTGACATTGAAAGAAGGCGATAAAACGCTGGTGGCAACATTGGGTCCAGCAGTGCAAAAGCAAATTCAAGAGTTCGCTTTAAAACAAAATATTCAAACACTACACAACCGTATCAACGAGCTTGGCGTGGCAGAGCCTATTATTCAGCAACAAGGTCTAGACCGGGTTGTGGTGCAATTGCCTGGCGTACAAGACACTGCAAAGGCTAAAGAGATTTTGGGTCGTACTGCAACACTTGAAGTTCGCTTAGTCGACGAAGATAAAAGCGACCCAACGACGCTTGATTTAGCCAGCAAAGGCCAAGTGCCTTATGGCGATGAATTCTTTGTTGGTCGTGGCGGCCAACCAATTTTGGTTAAAAAGAAAGTTGAACTCACTGGCGAATACATCACCGATGCAGGCCCTGGTGCTGACCAACAAAGCGGCCGTTCAACAGTAAATGTAACTTTAGATGGCCGTGGTGCGCGCTTGTTTAGACAAGTAACAAAAGATAACGTCGGTAAACGCATGGCGATTTTATTGATCGAAAAAGGCCAAGCGGAAGTTATTACTGCACCTGTCATTAACGAAGAAATCGGCGGTGGTCGCGTACAAATTTCTGGTATGGAAAACGCACAAGAAGCGACAGATATTTCCTTGTTACTTCGTGCTGGCGCTTTGGCAGCCCCAATGGAAATTATTGAAGAGCGTACCGTGGGCCCAAGCATGGGTGAAGAAAACATCAAACGTGGCATGCACTCAACGCTGTGGGGCTTTTTAGCCATCGCCGTATTTATGGTGATCTACTACCTTATTTTCGGCGGCATTTCCGTGCTGGCCCTTGGCGTGAACTTGTTATTACTGGTGGCATTGCTATCGATGTTACAAGCAACCCTTACCTTACCAGGCCTTGCAGCGATTGCTCTGACTTTGGGTATGGCGATTGACGCCAACGTGTTGATTAACGAGCGCGTACGTGAAGAGTTGCGCAACGGCAATTCGCCACAAGCGGCTATTCACGCTGGCTATGACCGCGCTTTTGACACTATCTTGGACTCCAACGTTACCACCATGATTGCTGGTTTAGCGCTATTCATGTTTGGTTCTGGCCCTGTAAAAGGCTTTGCCGTGGTGCACGTTTTAGGCATTTTGACTTCAATGTTCAGCGCGATTGTTGTTTCACGCGCCTTGGTCAACTTTGTTTATGGCTATCGCCGCAAGATTAACAAGTTGGCGATTGGTTAATTGCAACCTTGCCTCATTAGCTAAATTTAAAGAGTAAAAATTATGGAAATTTTTAGAATCAAAAATGACATTCCGTTTATGAGTTATGGTCGCCTAACAACGGCCATCTCGCTCGTGACTTTTATTTTCGCCATATTCTTCCTTGCCACAAAAGGTTTGAATTTGGGCGTTGATTTTACGGGCGGTACAGTCGTTGAGGTCAATTATCCGCATGCGGCAGATTTGGGCAAAATTCGCCAGGCTGTCGACAGCATCAATTTACATGATGCAACCGTTCAAAACTTTGGCTCTAGCCGCGACGTAATGATTCGCCTACCGCTGAAAAAAGGCGTCACTTCAGCACAACTTTCCGAACAACTGCTTAACGCGCTCCGCACCGAAGACAGCACGGTTGAAATGCGTCGTGTTGAAACTGTGGGCGCACAAGTAGGGCAAGAGCTTTACGACAACGGCTCTTTAGCGCTGTTACTCGTGTCTATCGGCATTATGGCTTACCTTGCCATGCGCTTTGAGTGGCGCTTTGCGGTCGCTGCAATTATTGCGAACATGCACGACGTGATTATTATTTTGGGCTTCTTCGCTTTCTTCCAATGGGAATTCAACCTCACCGTTTTAGCTGCAGTGCTTGCTGTGCTCGGCTATTCCGTCAACGAATCTGTGGTGGTGTTTGACCGAGTGCGTGAAAACTTCAGGAAAATGCGGAAAGCGACGGTCACCAGCGTGATTGATAACGCCATTACTCGCACCATGTCACGTACCGTGATTACCCACTTCTGTACGCAGTTGATGGTGCTCTCAATGTTGCTATTTGGCGGCGAAACGCTACACAATTTCTCGCTAGCACTGACTATCGGCATTCTGTTTGGTATCTATTCTTCAGTGTTGGTGGCTTGTCCAATTGCACTTTATTTGGGCGTTTCTCGTGAAAACTTAATTACGGGTGCTGAAAAGAAAGACACCGAAGAAACATTACCTTAAATCTATTTCGGGGCTTGCCGATATGAATAAGCGACAAGCCCTATCCTTGACAAATGTGGGCTAAAGCGTAGAAACTTAGGTATCACATTACTTAAAAGTATCTCTTGGACCAGATCTCTCTCAATACGCAATTCTTAATTCTAGGATTGCTGTTAATGTTGTCGGCGTTTTTCTCAAGCGCTGAAACTTGTCTGATGTCACTCAATCGCTATCGACTACGCCATTTGGCGAAAGACGGCCATCGAGGCGCGCGTTTAGCACAAGCTCTCTTACACAAAACAGATCACTTACTTGGCGCCATTCTGCTGGGCAACACCTTTGCTGCAGTGTCTATTGCAACTATCAGTGACGATATTAGCTTACAGCTTTTGGGTGAAAGCGGGCCTGGCTTTATCGTCGGCACGATAAGTGTCACCTTTATTATTCTGGTATTTGGCGAGATCACCCCCAAAGTGGTGGCGGCAGCCCATGCTGAAAAATTGGCTTTTGCTTACAGCTACGTGCTTTATCCACTGATACGCATTTTGTATCCAGCGATTTGGTTTACCAATTTATTTGTAACGGGTTTATTAAAACTTTTCCGCATTAAAGTAAATTTTGCCGAAGTGTCTCACGCGATTTCAACAGAAGAACTGCGTAGCATTGTGAGCGAAGCAGGTGGCTATATCCCACAAAAAAATCGTGCCATTTTGCTGAATCTGTTTGATTTGGAAAATGCCACTGTTGATGACGTCATGACGGCACACACCCAAATTGAAGATGTGGATCTCGACGCACCTTTTGAAGAGGTGATTCAACGCATCTCAACGAGCAATCACACTCGCCTATTAGTAAAACAAGGCGAGCATGAGGAAATTATTGGCGTCATTCACATCCGCAAAGTGATTAACCAGCTACAAAGCGGCGAGCTAACCCCAGAAGGCTTAAAAGAGGTAATCAGTGAGCCTTATTTCATCCCATCTGGCACACCGCTCTATACACAAATTCAACAATTCCAAGAGAAACACCAGCGTCTTGCTTTGGTCGTGGATGAATATGGTGAACTCAAAGGGTTGGTCACACTCGAAGATATTCTGGAAGAGATTATTGGTGAATTCACGACTCAATCTCCACTTAAAGCAAGCATCTTGCATGAAGAGGAAGATGGCAGTTGGATGGTAGATGGTAGCGTTTCATTGAGAGATTTGAACAAAAAATTGGAACTCGATTTCCCGCTAGATGGGCCAAGAACACTTAACGGACTAATCCTAGAACACTTCGAGGACATCCCCGAAGTGGGCACTAGCATTCGCATCAATAATTGCGCCTTAGAAATCATGCAGACTCAAGATAAAATCGTAAAAACCGTCCGTCTCATGCCGATCAATCCATCGGAAGATGAAAACGATTAAACCCTGTTTGGTTTAGGCTTGAAATTTTATAAATTAGGCTCAAAATAAGCACAGATATGGCTGGAATCAAGCATCAAGAATTAACCGTTGAAACCACAAAAACGGCTAAACCCAAGCCCCCTTCCATGTACAGCGTCATTTTATTTAATGATGACTTCACACCGATGGAGTTTGTCGTGGAAGTGTTACAACGTTTTTTTAGCAAAAACCTTGAACAAGCAACGCAAATCATGCTCCAAGTTCATACCAAGGGTTCGGGAATTTGTGGCATTTACCCCATGGATATCGCCGAAACCAAAGTGAGTCAAGTGATGGCACTGGCACAAGAACAAGGCCATCCCTTGCAATGTGTCATGCAAGAAGTTTAAAAAAGCGTATTTAAAGGCGACAAAAATGATTGCTCAAGAATTAGAAGTTTCACTCCACATGGCGTTTATGGACGCGCGTCAAAAGCGCCATGAGCTCATTACGGTTGAACATTTGCTGCTAGCGATGATTGATAATCCAACAGCGGCTGATGTTTTACGTGCCTGCGGAGCGAATCTAGATAATTTGCGTTCTGAGCTTAATCATTACATCGAAGAACATACGCCTATGGTAGGCGGTGAAGAAGAGGTAGATACGCAGCCAACGCTTGGCTTTCAACGCGTGATTCAACGCGCCATTTTACATGTGCAATCCTCTGGCAAAAAAGAAGTGACGGGCGCAAATGTACTTGTTGCTATTTATGGTGAAAAAGATTCACACGCTGTGTTCTTTTTACATCAGCAAGGGATTACGCGTTTAGATGTGGTTAACTTCATTTCACATGGCATCGCAAAAGTCGCAGAAGAAGCCAAAAGCAGCACCGAAGCTGAGCAATCAACAGAAACAGAATCAGCGCCAGCAAGTGCTTTAGAAAGCTATACACAAAACCTTAATGACCAAGTGGCCGCAGGCAAAATTGACCCTGTGATAGGCCGTGAAAAAGAGCTAGAACGCGTTATTCAGACCCTGTGTCGTCGCCGAAAAAACAATCCACTTTTAGTCGGTGAAGCTGGCGTGGGGAAAACTGCCATTGCGGAAGGTTTGGCGCGCCGCATCGTGGAGAAAAATGTTCCAGAAGTTTTGGCTGATGCTGTCATTTACTCACTCGACATGGGTGCGTTAATGGCAGGGACCAAATATCGAGGCGACTTCGAGCAGCGTTTAAAAGCTGTGATGAAAAAACTCAGCGAGCAAAAAAATGCGGTGCTGTTCATTGACGAAATTCATACGCTCATCGGCGCGGGTGCTGCGAGCGGTGGCACTTTAGATGCCTCAAACTTACTCAAACCAGCCCTTTCAAATGGCTCCTTAAAATGCATAGGCGCCACCACCTACCAAGAATATCGCGGCATCTTTGAAAAAGATCATGCGCTTTCTCGTCGTTTCCAAAAAGTGGATGTAGAAGAACCTAGCGTGGCGGAAACCGTGGAAATCCTAAAGGGCTTGAAATCACGTTTTGAAGAACATCATGGCGTCAAATTTACCGCCTCCGCGCTCAATACAGCCGCCGAGCTTTCTGCCAAATATATCAACGACAGACACTTGCCTGACAAGGCGATTGATGTGATTGATGAGGCTGGTGCGGCGCAACGCATTTTGCCTAAATCTAAACAGAAAAAAACCATAGGCGAAAAAGAGATTGAAGACATCATCGCTAAAATTGCACGCATTCCGCCCAAGAATATTTCTAGCGACGACCGTAATGCCCTAAAAACCTTAGAGCGCGATTTAAAAGCAGTGGTATTTGGCCAAGATAAAGCGATTGAATCGCTTGCTGCTGCCATCAAAATGGCTCGCAGCGGTTTGGGAAGCACTCATAAGCCTATCGGCTCATTCTTATTCTCTGGCCCGACTGGCGTCGGCAAAACGGAAGTGGCCAAACAATTAGCTTACACACTAGGCATTGAGTTAGTGCGCTTTGATATGTCTGAATACATGGAGCGCCATGCGGTATCTCGCCTAATTGGCGCGCCTCCTGGCTATGTTGGATTTGAACAAGGCGGCTTACTCACAGAAGCAATTAACAAGCACCCATACTGTGTGTTGCTATTAGATGAGATTGAAAAAGCACACCCAGACATCTACAACATTTTGCTGCAAGTAATGGATCACGGCACCTTAACCGACAACAATGGGCGCAAGTCAGATTTCCGCAATGTGACGATTATCATGACCACCAACGCGGGCGCAGAATCACTTTCAAAAACCAGCATGGGCTTTACGCAAAGCAAGCAATCTGGCGATGAGATGGCTGAGATTAAACGCTTATTCACGCCTGAGTTCCGCAATCGTTTAGATGCTACGGTTTCATTTGCACCGCTCTCACAAGAGGTGATTATGCGTGTGGTCGATAAGTTCTTAATGCAGCTTGAAGATCAGTTGCATGAGAAAAAAGTCGAAGCCAGCTTTAGCGATAAACTCAAAGCTTATTTGGGTAAAAAAGGTTTTGATCCATTGATGGGCGCTCGACCAATGGCGCGCCTCATTCAAGACACAATTCGTCGTGGTTTAGCCGATGAGCTTTTATTCGGTCGTCTAGCAAACGGTGGACAGGTGGCTGTCGATATTGATGCAGAAGAAAAAATTACACTGGACTTTGATGACATTAAGTCCAGTCCATCTGCAGGCAAATCAGATAAATTAGAAGCCGATATTCTTGAATAGAATTACTTGGGCTGATTTCTATTTCAGTCTAAGCAAGTCGGATATTTCTGCATCACTCCAAGAAACAACTCACTATCAAGTAGCCGATTTAACCAAGCTTTAAGCTTGGGATATTGGGCGTTTTCAAACCACGTTTCATCCACCATGGAAAACTGGCGCACAAACGGAAAAATCGCAATATCCGCTTTCGACAATTGGTCGCGGCATAAATAAGTCGTTTGCTGAAGTAAGTCTTCTAAGCGAGTCAAAAATAACTCACCTTGTGCGCGATATATTTCTGGCGGATTTTCAGGGAATCTAATCGCGTATTTGTACTGGTCTAATGCTTTTTTAAACTCGCCATCATTCAAAGCAATCAGCGCATCTGTCAGTTTCTTAGCATTCAAATCCGCTTGCATTGCCCAATCATCCTGATCTGATTGCAAGAGTGCCCAGTTGATAATATCCAGGCTCTGTTCAAGCACACTGCCATCA
>JBDLQN010000048.1:0-7889 GCA_039800585.1 Pseudomonadota bacterium | reverse complement strand
AAGCGCCTTTTTCGTTTCAATGCTAAACGCGTTGATTACTTGTTCATTACGTACATTGTAACTTCAAAGCCAAAACGCATTTCAGTAGCAGCTGGTTTAGTCCACATAATGTATCTCCTAAGTTTTAGAATTCGCTTTGCATCGTTGTGCATTGCGTGTGAGTGAACTTTACGCCTGTCATAAAACTTAGGCACTATCATTAGTCATTAAAGATGACTAATGATTTTCATGAGAAACACCTAGTCTTCAATTCCCAGTTCTTGCACTTTGCGAGTTAAGGTATTGCGTCCCATGCCCAGTTGCGTAGCTGCTTCAATACGGCGTCCACCTGTATGTTCAAGCGCTTTGGTAATCAAAATTTTCTCAAACGCATGTGTGCGTGTTTCTAAAATATGTTGTTCACCACGATTGAGCGCCTGCGTGACTTCCGCTGCCAGTGCTTCTTGCCATGAAGTCGTGTTGCTAGGTTGTGCTTGGTCATCTTTTAGCTCGGTGGGTAAGTCTGCCACATCAATGTTTTGACCGGGCGCCATCACCGTGAGCCAGTGACACACATTCTCCAATTGACGAACGTTGCCGCTCCAATGCAAATTGGATAAAAATTTAATGGCGGCTGGTGTGGGTTGTTTGGCTTCTACGCCTAGTTCTTGCGCGCTGTGTTGCAAGAAATATTTAACCAAAAGTGGCACGTCTTCAGGGCGCTCTCTCAGCGGCGGCAATCTCAACCGAATGACGTTGAGGCGGTGGAATAAATCCTCGCGGAATAAGCCTTGTTTGACACGATCCTCTAAATCTTGGTGGGTTGCCGCGATAATTCGTACATTCACCTTGACTGGCTGATGGCCGCCAACGCGATAAAACTGGCCATCACACAACACGCGCAATAAGCGGGTTTGTAGGTCAGCAGGCATATCACCAATTTCATCTAAAAACAGGGTGCCGCCATCGGCTTGTTCAAAGCGCCCACGTCTTGCGGCTTGGGCGCCAGTGAATGCGCCACGTTCATGGCCAAATAATTCGGATTCCAATAAATCTTTAGGAATCGCAGCGGTATTAATGGCAATAAAAGGCTTGTCGGCGCGTGGGCTGTGGCGGTGCAAAGCGCTGGCTACCAACTCTTTACCTGTGCCAGATTCCCCGTTAATCAAAACAGTGGCATGTGAGCGACTTAAGCGGCCAATGGCTCGGAACACCTCTTGCATGGCGGGTGCTTGACCGATGATTTCTGGTGTTTCTTCAGTAGGTGATAAACTCCCCTCGGTCGCTTGACGCTGGCTTTCCTCTACGGCGCGGCGAATCACGTCTAAAGCCTGATCAACATCGAAAGGCTTGGCTAAGTATTCAAATGCCCCACCTTGAAAGGCGGCCACAGCGCTTTCTAAATCAGAATAAGCTGTCATGATAATGACGGGCACATCAGGTAATCGCTCTTTTACTACCTGTAAAAAGTCTAGACCTGAGCCGTTAGGCATGCGGATGTCGCTGACGACGACTTGAGGCGTGTCTTTTTCTAAAGCGCTCATTGCTTCGGGTACGGAAGAGAATGTTTTAAATTCTAAATCTGTACGCGCCAAGGCTTTTTCAAAGACCCAGCGTATCGATTTGTCATCGTCAATAATCCAAATGGGTTTCATGTTTTTTCCGCCAATCAGTTTTTAAAATCATTGTTTAATCGCCTGCCCCTGCATTAAGCTGCTTTCAATCGGTAGCAAAATGGTGAAGCAAGTACGGCCTGGTTCGCTTTCGCACTCAATCATGCCGTGATGTTGTGTAATAAAAGTTTGTGCCAAGGTTAGGCCAAGGCCAGAGCCGCCTTCACGCCCTGAAACTAAGGGGTAAAAAATTCGCTCACGAATGCCAGCAGGAATGCCAGGGCCATTGTCGATAATTTGTAATTTAATCGCCACGCGATAACGTTTTTTCGCCAAAGTGACTTGGCGCTCCGCACGGGTTCTAAAGACAATCTCGCCGCCTTTGCCATGCGCTTGCATGGCTTGAACGGCATTTCGTGCGATATTGAGGACTGCTTGAATCAGCTTTTCGCGGTCACCAATAATTTCGGGTAGGCTGGTGTCGTAGTCACGTCTGACGCTAATGACTTTATCTTTGGCCAGCCCCGCCGGCGATTCAGCCAACAACAAGCTGCGTACACGCTCAAGCACTTCATGAATATTGGTGGGTTCATATTTAGGCACGCGATGCGGTACCAACAAACGGTCCATCAAAAGCTGCAAACGATCAGCTTCTTTAATAATCACTTGGGTGTATTCGCGCAGACTGGCTTGCGGTAACTCATGTTCGAGCAATTGTGCCGCACCGCGTAAACCACCCAAAGGGTTGCGAATCTCATGCGCCAAATTACGCAGCAGTTCGGTATTCGCCTGTTGTTGAACTAGCATGCGCTCTTCGCGTGCCATTTTGAGTTGCTGTTCCATTTGTTGAAACTCAAGCAAGACAGCGGCAGGCGCTTGATCAACGGGCGTAATGGTACAAGTCACCGCAAAAGAATGTTGTTTTAAGGTGGTGATAAAAAATTCGTGTTCGCGAAAAGGGCTGCCTGTTTTGAGGGCATTTTCAATTGCTGAAGCAAGGATTTCACAATGAGGAAAAACTTGTTCGACCGGCATGCCAAGTATTTGTTTTGCGCTAAATGCAAACAAGCCTTCTGCGCCAGGATTGGCATAAATGACGTGTTGTCGGTTATCTAGCAAGATAACGGCAGTCGCTAAATGTTCTAGCCCAGCAAATGAAGAAGGTATTTTTTGATCCATGTCTAAGTATAAGCAACCTACGTGCCAAAACGAAGGACATCTTTGAACGGATTTAAAGTTAAGTCTTTTAAGTTTAGAGTGCCATAATTTTTGTGTGATTCAAATCACTATTAAATAGTGAGTATTGAGGCAAAAGCTTAAAAATTTTAGGCAATAAAAAAGGCAGCCGAAGCTGCCTTTTTTAAGTGCTAATTTTGATTAGCAGCTATAGTACATACCAAACTCAATTGGATGTGGTGTCATACGTAGGTTATTCACTTCACCCATCTTCAACTCGATGTACGCATTAATCCAATCGTCAGTGAATACGCCACCACGAGTTAAGAACTCACGGTCTTTGTCTAGGTATTCAAGCGCTTGCTCCAATGAAGAGCAAACTGTTGGGATTAATGCATCTTCTTCTGGTGGAAGATGGTACAAGTCTTTAGTTGCAGCTTCACCTGGGTGAATCTTGTTTTGAACGCCATCAAGACCAGCCATCATCAACGCACTGAATGCCAAGTATGGGTTAGCAGTTGGATCTGGGAAGCGCGCTTCTACACGACGTGCCTTGTCAGAGTGAACAAATGGAATACGGATTGAAGCGGAACGGTTTTTGGCTGAATAAGCTAATTTAACTGGCGCTTCAAAGCCAGGTACCAAACGTTTGTATGAGTTAGTACTTGGGTTGGTAATCGCATTTAACGCACGAGCGTGTTTGATGATGCCGCCAATGTAGTAAAGCGCGAAATCGCTCAAGCCAGCGTAGCCTTTACCAGCAAACAAGTTTTTGCCATCTTTCCAGATAGATTGGTGAACGTGCATACCAGAACCGTTATCACCCGCGTAAGGTTTAGGCATGAAAGTCGCTGTTTTACCGTATGCGTGAGCGGTGTTCAACACTACATATTTCAAAGTTTGTGTCCAATCAGCACGTTTAACCAATGTGCTAAATTGTGTACCAATTTCACATTGGCCTGCGCCAGCAACTTCGTGGTGATGCACTTCAACCGGGATGCCCATTTCTTCAAGTGTCAAACACATTGCTGAACGCACATCCTGTAATGAATCGACCGGAGGAACTGGGAAGTAACCACCTTTAACAGCAGGACGGTGACCAATATTGCCACCTTCGAATTTGTCATTTGAAGACCAAGGGGCTTCTTCTGAGTTGATGCGAACAGAGCTGCCGCTCATGCTCACATCCCATTGAACAGAATCAAAAATAAAGAATTCTGGTTCTGGACCAAAGTAAGCTGTATCACCGATACCGCTTGATTTTAGGTAAGCTTCGGCACGTTTTGCCAAACTACGTGGACAGCGGTCGTAACCCTTACCATCTGTCGGATCAACCACGTCACAAGTCAAAATCAATGTTGGCTCGTCCATGAATGGATCGATGTTGGCTGTATCTGGGTCGGGCATCAATTGCATATCAGATGCTTGAATACCTTTCCAACCAGCGATAGAAGAACCATCAAATGCGTGGCCTTCTGTAAATTTGTCTTCGTTAAATGCTGAAACAGGAACTGTTACGTGTTGTTCTTTACCACGCGTGTCGGTGAAACGAAAATCAACGAATTTAATGTCGTTGTCCTTCACCATCTTCATTACGTCGGCGATTGCCATTTGCTTCTCCTAATGATTATGCTTTTTAAGAATTAAAAAATAAAATTGACACAATTTTTTAGCAGGAATTGTGCCAACTTTGAAAACCTATATTTCTATTTTCACACAGATAGTTATAAAAGAGAATAAGAAAACTACCCGTCCTCAATTTGCACTGCATTGGTGCAAATTTGTCAAAACTGCACCAAATTGGTGCGATGGTGCGGTTAAGCACAAATGTCGCTATACTTTCATTCATCTAGTTTGATTATTAAGGAACAACAAATGGAAACGCTTTCAGCGATTTTAGAAAGAGCAAAACAGCGCGCGGCAGATTTGAATTTACCATATGCAGGTGCGTTAACACCAAAAGAAGCGCATCAGATTTGGCAATCGGCGCCAGGTTCGCAGTTAGTGGATGTTAGAACACGTGCCGAGTTAGAGTTGGTTGGTCGTGTGCCAGGCGCTAAACATATTGAGTGGGCGTTTTACCCCGGCATGGTGGCTAATCCTGATTTTCCTGCGCAGATTCAAACGCAATTGGACCCTGAGGCGCTGACGATTTTCTTGTGCCGTACAGGTGGTCGTTCACACAACGCTGCCGTATTGGCAGCGCAACTTGGTTTTGCGGAAGCCTACAATATGGTTGAAGGCTTTGAAGGTGATGCAACGCCAGACACCAAACAACGTTGCAAAATCAGCGGTTGGAAAGTGGCTGATTTGCCATGGACTAACGCTTAAGACTAT
Organism: Pseudomonadota bacterium; assembly: GCA_039800585.1. Taxonomy (GTDB): domain Bacteria; phylum Pseudomonadota; class Gammaproteobacteria; order Burkholderiales; family Methylophilaceae; genus Methylopumilus_A. The sequence continues at coordinate 2,784 of JBDLQN010000048.1, read as the reverse complement.
CGCTTAACAACACCTTTAGAGTTAATCAATGACCGATTTCTACGCTGTTATTGGCAATCCGATTGCGCACAGCAAGTCGCCAATTATTCATCACGCTTTTGCTGAATTAACACATCAGGATATTCAGTACGAGCGTGTCTTGGCGCCGCTGGATGACTTTGCGGGGACTGTGCATGGCATGATTGCTCATGGCTTTAGAGGTGCGAATGTGACGGTGCCGTTTAAGCTAGAGGCCTATGCCATGGCTAATCAGCTCACTGAACGGGCCCAAGATGCGGGGGCAGTGAATACCTTGGTGTTTACGCCACAAGGCATACTTGGTGATAACACCGATGGTGTTGGTCTAGTGCGAGACATTACTGAAAATATTGGTGTGTCGATTAAAGGCAAGCGTGTTTTATTGATTGGCGCTGGCGGCGCTTCAGAAGGCGTGTTGCATCCATTGTTAGCGGCGCAACCCGAGTTGCTGATTATTACCAATCGCACCTTGGATAAAGCCATTAACATGGTGAAGCGCGTTGAAGCTCGCGGTGAGATGTTGTATGTCTCAATTGATGCTTATGCTTTTGATGACCTTGCCGGTCAGCAATTTGATATTGTGGTTAATGCCACTTCAGCAGGTTTAACCGATAGCCAATTACCTTTGCCTGCCAGTATTTTTGCGCCAAACGCGCTGGCTTACGACATGATGTATGGTCGTGTGACGCCGTTCATGGCGTTCGCGCACCAACATGGTGCGTCGGTGTTTGATGGCTTGGGCATGTTAATTGAACAAGCGGCGGAAGCTTTTTATATTTGGCGAGGTTTGCGTCCAGACACAGCGCCAGTCATTGAAATGTTCAAACATCAACAATAAAAATTCAAAACAAAAAGCATGATGACCAAAAAAACGCTCTGGCGGGGCCTCAAGTGGTTTGCGCTGCTTATTCTTGTATATCAACTTTGGATTTTCTTGCATATTTGCTGGTGGGTTTACTTCAATCCATCGAATAGCGCATTTATGGAAGACCGCCTTGAAGTCATGCAAGAAAAAAATCCCAATGCAGTGATTAAGCATCAATGGGTGGATTACAAAAATATCTCACCCAATTTAAAGCGTGCGTTGATTGCCTCCGAAGATTCTAAATTTTTGGATCACGAAGGTTTTGATTGGGATGGCATCCAAAAAGCCTATAAAAAGAATCTCAAAAAACACAAAATTGTGGCGGGTGGCTCAACCATTAGCCAGCAGCTGGCTAAAAATTTGTTTTTATCCACCAAACGCACCCCTTGGCGCAAAGCTGAAGAGGCGATGATTACGCTGATGCTTGAAACGGTGATGACCAAACACCGAATTTTTGAGATTTATTTGAATGTGATTGAGTGGGGTAACGGTATTTTTGGCGCCGAAGCAGCGGCACGTTATTACTACCACACCAGCGCCAAAAACTTATCGGCTAACCAAGCGGCAAAGCTTGCCGCTATGGTGCCTAATCCACGTTATTACGATAAACATCGCGAGGCGAGTGGTTTGCTACGTAAAGCTGGCATTATTGAAGCCAGAATGTATTACGTAGAAATTCCGCGTTAAGCTTCTCGCGTTATTTCAGCATGGGTTTGAGATATTTCCCTGTGTAGCTGTCTGCGCATTTGGCGACGACTTCAGGTGCGCCTTCTACTAAAACGGTGCCGCCACCATCACCACCTTCTGGGCCCATATCGATAATCCAATCGGCCGTCTTAATCACATCTAAATTGTGTTCAATAATGACGACGGTATTGCCCGCATCACGCAGACGATGAATCACATTCAGCAATAGCTGAATGTCGGCAAAATGCAGGCCTGTAGTTGGCTCGTCTAAAATATACAAAGTGCGACCAGTGTCACGTTTAGAAAGCTCAAGCGATAACTTCACGCGCTGCGCTTCACCACCAGACAAGGTCGTTGCAGATTGACCTAGCGTGATATAACCCAAACCCACATCAAGCAATGTTTTAAGTTTGCGTTGCACCACGGGCACTGCATGGAAAAATTCATGGGCTTGTTCAACGGTCATTGCCAGCACTTCATGAATATTTTTACCTTTGTATTGAATTTCCAAAGTTTCGCGGTTGTAGCGATGTCCTTTACACACATCACAAGGCACATAAACGTCAGGTAAAAAATGCATTTCAACGCGGATTACACCGTCACCTTGGCAAGCCTCGCAACGACCGCCTTTCACATTGAATGAATAACGACCTGGGCCGTATCCACGCGCGCGGCTCTCTGGCACATCCGAAAATAAATCGCGAATCGGCGTAAAGACGCCCGTGTAGGTGGCAGGGTTAGAACGAGGTGTACGGCCAATCGGGCTTTGGTCCACATCGACTACTTTGTCGAAAAACTCTAAACCTTCAATGCCATCAAATGGCGCAGGCTCAGTTGAGCTGCCATATAAATGCTGAGCAACTATGCGATACAAGGTGTCATTCACCAAGGTAGATTTACCCGAGCCAGAAACACCCGTGACGCAAGTGAGCAAGCCGACGGGAACTTTAAGCGAAACATCTTTTAAGTTGTTACCTGTTGCATGATGTAAAGAAAGCCAGCGTTTTGGGTCTGGTTTGTGACGCACAGGGTTATAAATAATCTGTTTCTTGCCGCTCAGATATTTGCCTGTGACTGAATTAGGATCTGCCTGAATTTGCGCAGGTGTTCCTTGCGATACGATTTGACCGCCATGTTCACCCGCACCAGGGCCAATGTCCACCACGTAGTCAGCCGCCATAATGGCATCTTGGTCATGCTCCACCACGATTACC
>JBDLQN010000047.1:0-8278 GCA_039800585.1 Pseudomonadota bacterium | reverse complement strand
CAAGCTATGGTCTGTCATGCCTGGACTAGTATTCACTTCCAAGAAATAATGCTGGCCTGCTTCATCCATCAAAAAGTCGACACGCCCCCAGCCTGTGCCACCAATCGCTTTAAATGCTTGCAAAGCTTCCGCTTGAATCTTTGATTCTTGCGCAGCAGGCAAACCACAAGGGCACAAATATTGGGTGTCGTCACGCAGATACTTCGCTTCAAAATCGTAAAATTCATTGGCTGGCACAATACGCACAATCGGCAACACCTGATCACCCAGAATACCTACGGTGTATTCACCGCCGCCTACAAACTGCTCCGCAATTACCAAAGGATCCGATTTAGCTGCCAATTCATAAGCAGGCTTCAAGTCCCCCACGCTTTTTACTTTGCTAATCCCAATACTGGAGCCTTCGTTAGCTGGCTTCACAAATAAAGGCAAACCTAGTTTTTTCTCAATCGCCGCAAAATTCGAGTCTGCTCTGACGACTTCAAAAGCAGGGGTCTTCACACCTGCAGACTGCCACAATAATTTTGTGCGCCATTTATCCATGCCAATCGCCGAAGCCATCACGCCAGAGCCTGTATATGGAATCCCAAACAATTCCAAAGCGCCTTGAATTGTGCCGTCTTCACCAAAGCGGCCATGCAGCGAAATAAAGGCAGCGTCGTATTGCTCGAGGTCATGCAATGGGCGTTGCGCTGGATCAAAAGCTTCTGCTTGAATACCTTGCACTTGCAAGGCAGCCAATACAGCTGAGCCGCTTTTGAGCGATACTTCACGCTCGCCAGATTTGCCACCTAATAACACTGCCACTTTGCCAAAATTCATGTTTATTTTTCGCCTATCACTCGTACTTCTTGCTGTAATTCAATGCCAAATTTTTCTTTTACTGTGTCACGCATTAAAGCGATGGTTTGCTCCACATCGGCAGCCGTTGCTCCTGGCGAAGTCACAATAAAATTCGCATGCTTTTCTGACACTTGCGCACCCCCAATTCGATGCCCTTTTAAACCGCAAGCTTCAATTAAACGCGCTGCATAATCACCTTCGGGATTACGGAAAGTGGAGCCTGCGTTTGGCAAATTCAGTGGCTGCGTGGCCAAACGTTTTGCCAATAAATTTTTAATCGTTAGATCAGCTTCTGCTGCACTGCCATTCGGTAGCTCGAACCAAGCACCAATAAACCACTCATTTTTGGATGGCATTTCTACATGACGATAAGTCGCCACAAATTCTTTACGGCCTCTCTCATGCAATTTGCCACAGGTATCAATTGTCAAAACTTTGTTTACGATGTCCCAAGTTTCACCGCCATGGCAGCCAGCGTTCATTGCCAATGCCCCGCCAACAGTCCCCGGAATACCCGCCAAAAATTCTGCGCCACGCTTACCTTGCTTAGCGCTAAATTTGGCGACTTTTGCGCTGGTCACACCTGCATCGGCATAAAGTAAATCCCCTTGCATTTCCAAGGCATTTAAAGCGTTATGCATCACAATCACCGTGCCGCGCACGCCGCCGTCACGGACTAATAAATTCGAGCCTAAGCCAATAAAGTGAACAGGCTCGTTTTCACTCAAACCTTGCAAAAAGGCTTGTAAATCTTGCAAACCAGCAGGCAAATAAACACGTTCGGCTTTACCGCCAACGCGCCAGCTGTTGTAACGAGCTAATGACTCATTCAACAACAAAGTCCCCTGCAATTTGCTTTGTGCCATCAAGCCGCCAACCCCTTAGTTTTAGCCGCCACCTGACCGATAGAACCTGCACCCATCACAATCACAACATCACCCGCTTGAGCTGTATTCAAAATTGCTTGCGGCAATTCATTGGTGGTTTCCAAAAACAAGGGTTCCACTTTCCCTGCCACACGAACTGCTCTTACCAAAGAACGTCCATCTGCTGCCACAATCGGCGCTTCACCTGCTGGATAAACCTCTGTGAGCAATACCGCATCCGCACTTGAAAGCACACGCACAAAATCTTCAAAACAATCGCGCGTTCTGGTGTAACGATGTGGCTGGAATGCCAATACCAAACGTCTATCAGGGAAGGCGCCACGTGCCGCTGCAATCACTGCTTGCATCTCGACTGGATGATGGCCATAGTCATCAATCAAGGTGAATGTCCCGCCTGTTTTAGCCTTCACTTCGCCATAACGTTCAAAACGACGACCTACGCCTTTAAACTCTTTAAGGGCTTTCGCTATCGCCGCATCAGGCACATTCAATTCACTCGCGATTGCAATCGCTGCTAAAGCGTTTTGCACATAATGTTTACCTGGCAAATTCAAAGTCACATCAAACTCTGTGGTCACGCCATTAATACGTTGTACGGTAAAGTGCATTTGGCCGTTGTCTGCCACCACGTTAATCGCGCGTACACGTGCTTCTTCGCTAAAGCCATAGGTCATCACTGGTTTAGTCACACGCGGCAAAATTTCGCGAATATTGGCGTCATCTACACATACCACCGCCATGCCCCAAAACGGCAATTGCTGTAAAAAATCCACAAAAGCTGTTTTAAGTTTGTCGAAGCTGTGCTCATAAGTATCCATATGATCAGCATCAATATTCGTTACCACGGCCATGACTGGCGTTAGGTGCAAGAACGAGGCATCGGATTCATCTGCTTCTGCGACGATGTATTCACCCGTTCCTAATTTGGCATTGGCATTTGCTGACTCCAACTTGCCACCAATGACATAAGTAGGGTCCATGCCAGCTTCCGCCAAAATGCTTGCAATTAAACTCGTCGTGGTTGTTTTGCCATGTGTGCCAGCGACAGCAATCCCCTGTCTAAAGCGCATGAGTTCTGCCAACATTAAGGCACGTGGCACCACTGGAATTTTGCGCGCACGCGCTTCTTTAACTTCTGGATTAGCTTCATTAACGGCACTTGAAACCACGACCACATCAGCATCCGTTAAATTCTCTTTTTGATGACCCTGATACACGGTTGCACCTGCCGCCTGCAATCTCGCTGTCACGGCGTTACTCGCCAAATCAGAACCTGTTACTTTGAAGCCAAGGTTAACCAGCACTTCAGCGATGCCGCTCATGCCAGAGCCGCCAATACCGATGAAATGAATATTCTTCACTTTATGTTTCATACGGCCACCTCCAAGCAAATGCGAGCAACATCAATCGTCGCCTCTGGCTTGCCCAATGCGCGTGCATTTTCAGCCATTTTTAAACAACTATTTCTGGTCAACCCAGCCAAAATATTCACTAATTTTTCTACCGTTAATGTTTTTTGTTGCTCTAAATAAGCCGCGCCCTTGGCTGATAAATAATGTGCATTCGTGGTTTGATGGTCATCCACCGCAAATGGGAACGGCACCAACAAGCTACCTAAACCTACTACTGACAATTCAGCCACGGTCATAGCTCCAGCACGGCAAATCACAAAGTCTGCCCAAGCGTACATTTCATCCATGTTCTCGATAAAGGCACGGCAATCTGCTTCAACACCATGCTTGACGTAGTTGGCTTTTAAGTCCTCAATATGTTTTACACCAGCTTGGTGAATCACCTCTGGACGAGCTTTTTTAGGCATGACTGCAATTGCTTGTGGAATCAATTCATTCAAAGCCTGCGCACCCAAACTGCCACCAACCACTAACACGCGCAAAGCACCTGTATGCTTGTTAAAGCGAGCCGCTGGCTGTGCCAATTTAGTGATACTTTCACGCACTGGATTACCCACTACTTGCGCGTTGCTCAGCGCGTTGGGAAATGCAGCTAATACAGAATTAGCTAATTTCGCCATGACTTTATTAGTGAGCCCAGCCACTGAATTTTGCTCATGAATCACCAAAGGTTTGCCTAATAATTTGGCCATCAATCCACCAGGAAAAGCTGCAAAACCGCCCATACCCAAAACCACATTGGGCTGATGTTGACGAATTGCGCGATAACTTTGACTCAAAGCTTTAGCTAATTTCACTGGCAGCAATACCCAACCCAACAAGCCTTTTCCACGCACACCTTGCATGGTAATAAGCGCTTTTTGGTAACCCTTGCCTGAAATCAAACGATTTTCCATGCCGCCTTCAGTGACTAGCCAAACAATGCTCCAGCCTTGCGCTTTAAGTGCGTCAGCCACTGCCATGGCAGGATAAACATGACCACCTGTACCGCCAGCCATCACCATCAAGGTTTTATTTGTTCTCAAGGTCATACTGGCACGCCTTTAAACAAACGCTTATTTTCCCAATCGATACGCAATAAAACGGCGATTGCAATACAGTTCGCCATCACGCCCGTGCCACCAAATGAAAGCAATGGCAGCGTTAAACCTTTAGTCGGTAGCAAGCCCATATTCACACCCATATTGATGATGCTTTGCACGCCTATCCAAATCCCAATCCCTTGCGCTAACAAGGCTGAAAAATATTGCTCGTTGCTGACTGCTTCTTTTGAAATCTTGAATGCTCGCACCACTATCCAAGCAAACAAACCTACCACTGCAGCCACGCCAACAAAGCCCAATTCCTCAGCGATCACTGCCAACAAGAAGTCTGTATGTGCTTCTGGTAAATACATCAATTTTTCTACACTGCCCCCTAAGCCCACACCGAACCACTCACCTCGGCCAAACGCAATCAGCGCGTGAGTTAGCTGATAGCCTTTACCGTATGGATCAGCCCATGGATCCATGTAACCAACAATACGTTGCAAGCGATAAGGCGAGGTCAAAATCAAAATAATGAAACCAATCACCAATAAAATAATAAGTCCCACAAAGATGCGATAGTTAATGCCGCCCGACCATAAAATAGCGATGGAAATAGAAGCAATCACCACAAAAGCGCCAAAGTCTGGCTCGAGCAAAAGCAATCCACCAACAAACAACATCACGCCCAGCATTGGTAAAAAGCCATGCTTAAAATCATCCATCAGCGCAGCTTTTCTAATGGTGTAGTCAGACACATAAACCGCAGCCAGAAACTTCATAAACTCTGATGGTTGAATCTGGAAAAACACCAACTTAATCCAGCGACGACTTCCCAACACCTTATGGCCTATCCCTGGGACCAAGACCAAAGCCAACATCACCAAACCAATTAAAAATAGTAAAGGCGCAGATTTCTGCCAGATGCGAGTAGGCACTTGAAAAGCCACGGTACCCACGGCCAAGCCAACCAGCAAAAAGATGGCGTGACGCACTAAGTAATAAGTGCTTTGGTGGTTAGTCATAGACTTGCCTTCTGCCCATGAAATCGAGGCGGAATACACCATCACCATGCCGAATGCCAACAAAATTAACCCGACCCATAGCAAGGCTTGGTCGTAGCTTGCGCCCGTGATTTTGTTGCGATTATTCAGCAATGGCATCATTACGCGGCCTCCTTGCTTGCTAGGGCTTTAACGCTATTTACAAACACTTCTGCACGATGCACATAGTTGCGGAACATATCGAAGCTGGCACAAGCTGGTGACAGCAACACTGCATCGCCTTTCACAGCCACTTGATAAGCCTGTTCAACCGCATTTTCTAAACTGCTTGCGTTCAATATTTGTACACCAGTCTCTGCTAAAACTGCTTTTATTTGGGGGGCATCACGCCCAATCAACACCACCGCACGCGCATTGGTCTTTACAATTTCACGCAAAGGGCTAAAGTCTTGCCCCTTACCATCACCACCCGCGATCAACACAATTTTTCGCGTGCTATTTGGACTGACCAAGCCTTGTAAAGCGGCATAAGTAGCACCCACATTGGTGCCCTTAGAATCATCATAAAAAGCTACATTGCCGATATCTGCCACCCACTCAACACGGTGTGGCAAACCTTTAAATTCACGCAGTGCTTTTAACATCGCGGACGTTGGAATGCCAACCGCCTCACACAAGGCCATCGCAGCAAGGGCATTTGCGGCATTATGCAAACCTGCGATTTTCATCAACTGTGTATCTAACAAGGCTTGTTTGCCACGCATCAAAAATGTTTTGTCTGCTTGGTGCGTCAAGCCGTAATTGTTTTCTGCATCAGCCTCATCTAAACCGAAACTCACTATTGGGCGATTTTGAATCGCCATGCTCATACTCCAAGCATCTTGCCGATTCAGCACCTGTACACCATTACCCGCAAAAATGCGCACTTTGGCTTGTGCGTAATCTTCAAGACCTTGGTAACGATCCATATGGTCTTCACTGATATTCAAAACGGTTGCAGCATCTGCATTTAGCGTATTTGTGGTTTCAAGTTGGAAGCTAGAGAGTTCCAACACATAAATATCAGGCACATCACCATTCAAAGTATCCAACACAGGCAAGCCGATGTTTCCAGCAACCACTGTTTTTAAACCTGCCTCTTTGCAGATCTCACCCACCAAAGTGGTCACCGTGCTCTTACCGTTGGCGCCAGTGATAGCAATCACTTTGGCAGAAGCAGGTTTGAATTGTGCAAACAACTCAACATCTCCAAGCACCGGCACACCACGTTGAATAGCAGCCTGCACAAGCGGCTCCGCCTTTGGCACGCCAGGGCTAATCACGATCACCTCAGCATCATTAAATGCGGCCTCAGCGAAAGCTCCTGTATGCAACTTCACTGCTGGCAATTCAGCTTTGAGCGCTTCAACACCTGGAGGCATTTCACGCGTATCTGCTACAGACAAACGTGCGCCTTGGCGGTGAAGCCAACGCAATGCCGACAAGCCGGTATCACCCAGCCCCAGCACTAACACACGTTTATCTTTTAGCTCTAATTTCATGTTTATCGTATTTTTAAACTTGCCAATCCAACCAAAACCAACATCATGGTGATAATCCAAAAACGCACCACTACTTGCGTTTCTTTCCAACCCTTTTGTTCATAGTGATGATGCAGAGGCGCCATCAAAAAGATGCGGCGGCCTTCGCCATACTTATTTTTGGTGTAGCGGAAATAGCTGACTTGAATTGCCACAGATAAAGTCTCAACCACGAATACCCCACCCATAATGAACAGCACAATTTCTTGACGCACGATGACAGCGACACAACCCAAGGCTGCACCCAAAGCTAAGGCACCGACATCTCCCATAAACACTTCCGCTGGGTATGCGTTAAACCACAAGAAACCCAAACCCGCACCAGACATCGCCGCACAAAACACGGTTAATTCACCCGCACCTGCCACGTAGGGAATACCCAAGTATTTAGAAAAAAGTAGGTGTCCTGTCACGTAAGCAAACACGGCAAACGCGGCAGAAATAAGTAATGTCGGCATGATGGCAAGGCCATCTAAACCATCTGTCAAATTCACCGCATTACTGCTGCCAACCAACACTAAATAAGTCAGCACAGCAAAACCCAAACCCGTGAGTGGAAATACTAAATGTTTGAAGAAAGGCACATACAAAGTCGTTTCAACTGGCGTAGCCGCAGTCATCATTAAATAAACAGCCACACCGCCACCGATGACGGATTGCCAGAAATATTTTTCTTTTGCGGAAAGCCCCTTAGGGTTGCGATGTACGACTTTGCGCCAATCATCTACTAGGCCTACAACCCCAAAACCAAGGGTAGTGAATAACACCACCCAAACATAACGATTACTCAAATCAGCCCAAAGCAATGTTGAAATGGCAATCGCCACCAAAATCAGCGCGCCTCCCATCGTTGGCGTGCCAGCTTTGATTAAATGGGTTTTAGGGCCATCATCACGCACCGCCTGACCTACTTTATATTCCGTCAATTTACGAATGAGTTTTGGACCAACAACAAAGGAAATTAAAAGGGACGTCATCGCAGCTAGCACTGCTCTTAGCGTGATATAGTTAAAGACATTAAAACCATGAATGTCATGCGCCAACCAACGTGCAAGTGATAGCAACATTAGTGTTTCCCCTCTTTATTTTCTGTCATTTTCGCCACTTTTCCCCTCTTTATTTTCTGTCATTTTCGCCACTTGAATTAAATCCACCACACGCTCCATGCGTGCAGACCGCGAACCTTTTACCAACACCGTCACATTGGAATTCATTTGTTTTTTTAACGCATCCACCAATCCCTCAACACTCTCAAAATACTGAGCAGAAGCACCAAAAGCACTTACTGCTTGAGGCGTTAATTTGCCTAAAGCATAAAAAGTTTCGACGTTCGCCGCCTTGGCATAGGCGCCAATTTCAGCATGCATTTTTGCGGCATCGTCGCCCAGTTCGGCCATATCGCCCATCACAAAAATGCGCTGCCCTTGATTGGCAGCCAACACATCAATGGCAGCTTTCATGGAAAGTGGATTGGCGTTGTAAGTATCATCAATCACCCTAGCACCAGCAAAACCTGACTTAGGTTGT
>JBDLQN010000046.1:0-7950 GCA_039800585.1 Pseudomonadota bacterium | reverse complement strand
GGAGGCAGCGGCCCTTCGATGGTGAGCACACCTTTTTGGTTGGCACCTGTGAGTTCTTCGCCGGTTTGGTCATCGACCAACTTGACGTTGACCCATGGGTTGTTTCAGTTGGTATTGGTCGTAAGTTCTAAGCTACAACAACTCCCGGTAGTTTAGTTCCACATTAGCCCTCGTTTTTCGAGGGCTTTTTTTTGGCGTGAGAATAATACGCTTCAGCGGATATATTCCACGGACACAACCCCTGCGGTTGGGCGATTGGGGAAGCCCCTTCCGGGCTTGACGGACAAGACCCATGCGGTCTTGTTGGTCAATCAGGCCACTCACACGCCACGGTCTTAACAAATTATGTTTTGCGAACATAACAAAAAAGCCGAGCAATGCTCGGCTTTTTCTATTCCTCAACATGGCATTAACAACTGCTTTAAATGATCTTAGAGAATCTCGCTCTGTTTTGATCAGTCTGCAAATAGCGGTCAAAGCTCATGGCAATCGCGCGGACAAAGAACCATCCACGGCTGGTCACCTGTATGCCATCCCCATCAACTTCCACCAAGCCTTCAGCCTCATAAACTTTCAATGCTTTTAGTTCATCCGCAAAATAGGTTTTAAAGTCGATCATATAGGCCAAATCAATCGCTTCAAATTGAAGTTCACCTTGGCACATCAAGCCCATAATCACAGCGCGACGCACAATGTCATCACTAGTTAGCGCCAAACCGCGCACAACAGGCAGATGACCTTGATTAATATGGTCGTAATATTCATCCAAAGTTTTAGCATTTTGGCTGTAAGTGCTACCGACTCGACCAATTGAGGACACACCTAGAGCAATCAAATCACAATCTGGCTGTGTGCTATAACCCTGAAAATTGCGATGCAGGCGACCTTGCCTTTTAGCAACTGCCAATGGATCCGTTGGCAATGCAAAATGGTCCATGCCAACATAAACATAGCCTGCACTTAAGAACGTTGAAATAGCGATAGACAGCATTTCAATTTTTTCTGCTGCCTGAGGTAATTCTTCTGCGTTAATTTTGCGCTGTGGTTTAAAACGCTCTGGTAAATGGGCATAAGCATAAAGTGCAATGCGCTCTGGTCTTAACTGCGCCACTTTTTTAAGCGTGGTTGCAAAGGAGGCTGGCGTTTGCTTAGGCAAGCCGTAAATTAAATCAACATTGACAGAATCAAAGCCTAGCTTTCTGGCAGTGCCTACCAAATCGAACACTTGCTCGGCTGGCTGAATACGATGCACGGCTTTTTGCACATCCGCATCAAAATCCTGCACCCCGAAACTCAAGCGATTAAAGCCTAATTGGCGAAGATGCGTTAGTCGTTTTTCATCCACCGTGCGTGGGTCAATTTCAATTGAATACTCACCACCCGACGCCATCACAAAACTACGCTTAATGTCATCCATCAACTGCGTGAGTTCATCATCACTAAAAAAAGTGGGGGAGCCGCCACCCAAGTGCAGCTGGGAAATGGTTTGACCCGCGCCTAAATGCTCAACATGCAAATCTATTTCACGGCGCAGATATTCTAAATATTCAGCACCACGCTCATGGCGCTTGGTAATGATTTTGTTGCAGGCGCAATAAAAACAGAGTGACTCACAAAATGGCACATGAACGTAAATCGACAAGGGCAAAGCCATGCCACCGATTCTTCTTTTATCCAGCGCTTGTTGATAGTCGCCCACACCAAAAGCATCCACAAAACGATCTGCAGTTGGATAAGAGGTGTAGCGCGGACCTGGCACATCGTATTTCTGCAACATGGCCGGTGTCAGCTCAAGGCCAAACTGCTCCGCTTCGTTATTCACTGAATGATTAATCTCGACAACAGAATGGGTGGACATGGCTGGCTTCCTAAAACTTTTACAATTTTTTACGAATTCGCAGTTTGCCAAGCTGCAGAGTGAAAGTCCTTGATATAAATCAATCGATTAAATGTGAAATGCTGCCTTGGAAAAATCGTCAGAAATGCCACAAAAACGAAAAATCAATTTTTAAGCGCTACACGACGAACACAGTTCGCGGTATCCTAGCGGAATAAGATTTTATTTCAGGATGTTATGGCAGATTCCGCTTTTAAAGTTGCTTGCTCAAACTGTAATTTACGAGAGCTTTGCATGCCCGTTGGTCTAGACGTTAATGACATGCAAAAACTAGACTCGATTGTGGCAACGCGCAAACATGTAAAACAGGGGCAAATGCTATTTAGCAACGGCGACCCTTTCACTTCTCTCTATGCTATTCGCACAGGCTTTTTTAAAACCTGCCTGTCTAACGAAGATGGTCGCGAACAAGTAACGGGCTTTCAAATGGCTGGCGAAATTATTGGCCTAGATGGCATCGTCAGCGACCATCACAGTTGCAACGCGGTAGCTCTTGAGGACGCCGAAGTGTGTGTGATGCCTTTTGCCAATATAGAGGATTTGTCGCGCGAGTTTCCAGTCCTGCAACGCCATGTTCACAAAGTAATGAGCCGAGAAATTGTGCGCGAAAACGGCATGATGATGATGCTGGGCAATATGCGCGCCGAAGAACGCTTGGCAGCCTTCTTACTGAACTTGGTTCAGCGTTTGCATGCCCGTGGATTTTCACAATCTGAGATGATTTTGCGCATGACGCGTGAAGAGATTGGTAGCTATTTAGGCCTCAAACTAGAAACAATTAGTCGCACATTCTCTAAGCTCAGCGAAGATGGCATTATCGAAGTCAAACAGCGCTATGTAAGAATCTTACGGCCTGACGAGCTTAAAAAAATCACCAATCCTCAAATGAGCCCAAGCTGTAGCTAATCATTTTTCATGCCACCTGCAGAGCACTTAACCGTCGAAGATCATAACCGTGACGTCAGCGGATTAACCTACGTTTACCCTGTGGTCTCAAGACGGGCCGGCGGCGTGTCGATTGGCATCAATCTAAACATTAATAACGCTTGTAACTGGCGCTGCATATATTGCCAAGTTCCCAACTTGAGCCGTGGCACACCGCCACCCATTAACCTAGCTTTGCTTGAAAAAGAGTTACGTGGCTTTTTAAATGAACTACTACACGGTAACTTCATGAATGAATTTGTCGATGAAAAAGACCGTCATTTAATGGACATCGCGTTTTCTGGTAACGGCGAACCTACCAGCGCAAAAGATTTTCCACAGGTCTTAGAAATCGTTGAAAAGGTGCTTAAGGAATTCAACTTACTCAATCCAGAAAACCCTAGCCCTATTCTGCCCAATCCAATTAAAGTGCGCCTGATTACCAACGGCAGCTTAATGGACAAGACACACGTACTAGAAAGCATGAAGCACCTTGCCAACATCAATGGCGAAGTATGGTTTAAAGTCGATGCTGGCAGCAGCGAAGGCATCGCCAAAATCAATGACGTCAATATGTCGATTGCTAGCGTGATTAAACGCTTAAAAGCCTGCGCAGCAAACTGCCCAACTTTTGTCCAAACATGCATGGTGGCAATTGATGGGCAAGCCCCTAATCAAGAAGAAATCAATGCCTATATCGCTCTACTTTCACAGGTGAAAGATGATATCCAAGGTGTGCATTTGTATGGCCTCGCAAGGCCATCGATGCAAGCAGAAGCGCCGCGTTTAAGTCGACTTTCGCCTGAATGGCTAGAAGGCGTCGCAAGCAAAATCCGCGCCTTAGGTCTGGCTTGTTTTGTGAACCCTTAAAAAGTTTAGGCAATAAAAAAGGAGCAGAATTTCTGCTCCTTTTTTATTTCAAATTACTAGGTAGTTAGTGCTAGATTTCCAATTGTGGGCGACCTGCTTCTGGCCAGTCCAAGTGGAAGAATTGACCACGTGGCGCATCCACACGTTCATAAGTGTGCGCACCAAAGAAGTCACGTTGACCTTGCAACAAGTTAGCTGGCAACACCGCACTACGGTAACCATCATAGTATGACATCGCAGCACAGAAACCTTGTGCTGGAATACCATTAGTCACTGCCAGGGCAATCACTTTACGCCAGCCAGCTTGACCTTCATTCATCGCTTGGGTGAAATATGGATCAAGCATCAAGTTTTTCAAACGTGAATTCAATGCATAAGCATCTGTGATTTTTTGCAAGAAACGTGCGCGGATAATACAACCACCACGCCAAATTTGAGCGATCTCACCGAAGTTCAATTTCCAGTTATAAGCCACTTGTGCTTTATCCATCAATTGGAAACCTTGTGCATAAGCACAGATTTTTGAGCAATAAAGCGCGTTCTTAATCGCTTCGATAATTTCTTTTCTGTCAGATTCCGTTTTAACCACTGGACCTTTCAAAATCTTGCTCGCTTCAACACGCTCTTCTTTCAAGCTTGAAAGCGCACGCGCATAAACAGCTGCCGCAATCGCATTAGCCGGCGCACCTAGTTCAAGAGCATTCGCTGCTGTCCATTGGCCTGTACCTTTTTGACCCGCAGTATCCAAAATCTTATCGACCAAGAAGCCATCGCCTGATGGATCTTTTTGTTGAAGAATATCGCCAGTAATCTCAATCAAGAAACTTGATAACTCACCTTTGTTCCACTCTTCGAACACCTTACCTACTTCACCTGCTGTCATACCAAGCAAGTTCTTCATCAACCAATACGCTTCGCAAATCAATTGCATGTCGATATATTCAATACCGTTATGCACCATTTTGACGTAGTGACCAGCGCCGTCTGGGCCAATGTATTCAGCACATGAGAAGCCGCCTTCTACTGGCTTGCCCGGCTCAGCGCCTTCCAAAGGTGCGCCAGTTTTTGGATCTACTTTAGCTGCGATATCGCGCCAGATTGGCTCCAAACTCGCCCAGGCTTTGCGCGTGCCTGAAGGCATTAAACTCGGACCGAAACGCGCACCCGTTTCACCACCTGAAACACCAGAACCAATAAATTCAATGCCTTTTGCCGCTAATTCTTTTTCGCGACGAATGGTATCTGTCCACAATGCATTACCGCCGTCGATAATAATGTCGCCTTGCTCCAAGAAAGGAAGTAAGGCGTTAATTGTTACGTCAGTCGCACTACCTGCTTTCACCAATAAAACGATCTTACGGGGACGTTTGATGCTCAATACAAAAGAGGCTAAATCTGCATGACCCACTACATTTTCATGTGATGGCTCTTTGGTTTTGATTTCTTCAATGAAATTCACCATTTTTTTAGGGTCGCGGTTGTAAACCGCAATGGTATAGCCATGGTCGGCGATATTAAGAGCCAAATTTTGGCCCATCACAGCAAGGCCTACGAGGCCGATATCAGCATTTTTGGTGGTCATGTTGTTCTCTTTGAGAGTGATTGTTAAACGAGGTGAAATTTATAAGGCTGGAATTATAGCTAAAAAACATGGCAATTCGAATGAATTTCAGCACTTATGCACACTTTCTTTTCTTTTTAAAATCGGCCTATAATGCCTCTCATAGCAAATATGCTTCCTTGTTTGAGTGTAATTTGAAAAAGCAACTTCACATTCAGTTTTTTATTTTTTGGCTAGTAGCAATGCAGCTTATCTCGCCATTTTTGCACGCCCATGCGTTTGGCATTGGTGCTGTGCATGGCGGCCCTGGCGTGCATATTCATTTGGATGAAATCGATTCTGCCTCTAGTGCAAGCTTCGACAAGGCAACGATTCACAACGAGGCACTCCCAGAACACAGTATCAGCATGACCAGTGGCGTTTCAGAAAAATTCGACTTTGAATTTTTATTACCCACAATGATTGCGTTTATTTCTTTAGGGCTTTATCTCGCATACGTGCGACGCTTTTACCACCCCAAAGATGCGCCATTAGCAAAACATCAAAGCTATTCTCCTTCCCCACCTCGCGCTCCACCCTCACACTCTTAATCACTCAGAGGCCTAAGGCCTGTTTTATCAAGTTGATTAACTTGATTAATGTATTGATTGGAGTAGCAATGCCACACATTTTAGATTCTAAAAAACAAACTTGGCTTGTGCCGCTTGCCTTTGTTGCGCTGGCAATTTTCAGCGCACCTGCAAATGCCGTAGATGGGCACGATGATGATTTACTCATCAACCAAACATTAAGTTTGCGTGATCTGGTTGAAAAAACCATCACCAAATATCCAGACTCAGCTCTGCTTCAAGCCAAGCAGCTGGAAATTGACGCGCGCAGCAAACATGCTAAGGGCATGCTACCTAATGCGCCTGCTGTTGGCTTTCGCAACCAAAACGACAGCATCACCAGCCATCGTGGTGAACGCGAATGGGAGGCTGAATTCGAAATGCCTGTTTGGTTGCCAGGTCAACGCGCAGCGCGTGAAGCGATTGCAAATGATGCCGCAGCTGGATTGATTGATGCCCGGGAGACTCTGCGTTTACAAGTGGCCGGCATGGTGCGTGATGCATTGTGGGATTTTTCCATGATGTCGCATCAAGCCACACTCGCTAAAAGTCGCTACGAAACAGCCTTAGCTTTGCTTAATGATGTCGAGAAGCGTGTCAAAGCAGGCGACCTGCCAAGAACTGACATTATGTTGGCGCAAAATGAGGCTTACCAAGCAGAGACCTCTTTGTTGCGCGCTGAAGCAGAGGTTAAACATGCACAGTTTCGCTATAAATTGCTGACTGGCCTAAACGCTCTACCCGCTAATTTTACTGAGCTTCAATCAAAAGGCATTTTGGCCGACTCTCATCCCGCATTAAAAGATGCAGCATCAAAAGTAAAAGTCGCTGATGACGAGCGTAATTTAGTGCAAGTTGAAAAACGCGAAAATCCATCTTTAATGCTCAATGCACGGAGTCAACGTGGCGCTTTTGACAACCAATCCAATGAGTCGATTGGCTTAAAAGTTCGAATCCCCCTCGATACAGAAGTACGGAGTGCGCCATTGCTGGCGAATGCTGAAATCAACTACGCTAAAAACCAAGCAGAAGCACAACATTTGCGCCTCATGCTTGAGAGCGCGTTCCATGAGGCCGAGCACAACTTAGAAGTCACTCGAGCCGAACTCGAAATCACCACAAAACAACATGCCAACGCGCAAGAAAATTTGCGTTTAGCTAAAAAAGCATTTGCCCTAGGTGAAAGCGATTTAGTCAACTTACTTCGCATTCAAGCCCTTGCTTATGAAGCCGAGCGCGCCATGAAGCAACGTCAAATTCAATTGCAATGGGACACCGCCCATTACAACCAAGCAGTAGGAGAAATGCCATGAAAAAATTATTAATCGCCAGTTTAATTTGTTGTACGTTTTCTGCTGAAGCAGGACAAACCATTAGCATTAGCCCTGCTCAAATTAAAACCTTAGGCATTGAAACCACCTCGTTAACAAGCCAAACCAATGGTAGCAGCCAACGCTTACCCGGTGAGATTGTAGTGCCTATTGAGCAAGCAAGAATTGTCAGCGCGCCTCAACCCGGTTTAATCGATCAAGTGATGGTGGCAGCTGGCCAACAGGTAAAACAAGGCCAGGTCTTAGCCCATTTGAGCAGTCCTGAATTAGTAGCCTTACAGCGTGACCATTTGCAAGCGCTGTCTCAGCACAGGCTTTCAGAAAACGCTTTCAAACGTGACTCCGAGCTTTACAAAGATGGCATTATTGCTGAGCGACGTTACCTCACGACCGAGACTGCCCATGATGAATTAAATGCTTTACTGAATGAACGTCGCCAAGCGCTGCGATTATCAGGCATGAGTCCACAAGCGATTAAGCAATTAGAAAGCAGCGGCGTCTATACCAATGGCGTTAGTCTGAGCGCGCCGATTGACGGGGTGGTTCTGGAGCAAATGGTGACCGCTGGACAGCGCGTAGAAAGCGCCACACCGCTTTATCGCATTGGCAAACTGTCGCCTCTTTGGCTAGAAATGCATGTGCCAACCCAAGCATTAAATGGCATCAAGCTCGGCATGCCTGCAAGCGTTAGCAACACCGAAGCCACTGGCAAAGTGATTGCGATAGTACCCAGCATCAACAAATTAGACCAAACAGCCT
>JBDLQN010000045.1:0-8026 GCA_039800585.1 Pseudomonadota bacterium | reverse complement strand
GCAGAGGCCTTGGTTGAGGCGGCTGTTAAAAAGGGTTGGGGTTTACATCAAATCAACCCAGACCAGACCAGCCTTGAAGATGTATTTGTGCAATTGACTTATCAAGACACGGCAGCGGCCTAGACACAATAAAAATAGCCGCCTTAAATTCTAAAGAAAGCAAACTATGATTCTAAATGTCGCAAGAAAAGAGCTTAAAAGCGTATTTGCATCCCCCATGGGTTGGGTGATTCTAGCTTTGTTGCAATTTGCCTTCGGGACTTATTTCTTAAATGGTGTGAATGAGTACTTTGAGGTCATGTCTGGCGCCATTCGTCCAGCGGAACGTACTGGGGTTACTTCATTTATTGGACAAAGCGTGTTTGGCTTGGCTTCTTTTGTGATGTTGTTCTCAGTGCCATTGTTATCCATGCGCTTAATCAGTGAAGAGCGCAGAAGCAATACCTTACCTTTCTTATTTACTGCACCCTTGTCATTGACTGAAATTGTGATTGGTAAATTTATTGGCTTAGTTTCGTTTCTAAGCATTTTGGTGTTGATGATAGGTGTGATGCTTTCAACGCTCAATGTTTGGGCAGATATCGATTCGGGCTACTTAGTTTCTAATGTGCTTGGTCTTTGGCTGTTGGTGGCTAGCTTTTCTGCTTTGGGTTTGTATTTTTCTAGCTTGACTGCACAGCCTGTGGTCGCAGCGATTATTACTTTTATTGCCTTGTTTGGCTTGTTGATTGTCGACCGCTTTTTGACGGGTGACGATGCATCAGTCGTGAACTATCTGTCACTGATGCACCATTTTCAACCATTTGCTCGTGGTTTGATTGACACCGCAGATATCGCTTATTTCTTGCTGTTTATTGTGACATTTTTAACATTAACTGTGCGTCGTCTAGATGCTGATCGCTTGCGCGGTTAATCGAGTTTGACTATTCGGATTCTGATATGAAAATTAATAAAGTACGTCTTCAGTTGTTGATGCAAAACGGTTTCTTCGTGATTCTGTTTTTGGTATTGATTGGATTGATTGGTTTTCTAACCCGTGAATACCACTTTGCACGTGATATTACGCAAAGCAACCGCAATATTCTGACGGATGGCAGTGTGAATATTCTTAAGCAAATGAAGGGTGAAGTGAACGTCACGGTATTTGCCTCTGAAGATAACACCGCGCATGGTGAAAATTTCCGTAAGGGTGTGCGTGATTTTATTTCGCGCTACCAACGCACAAAACCAGATATTCGTGTCACTTTCGTTAGCCCTGCGGAACAGCCTAAAAAGGCACAAGAGGCTGGGATTAAAGCTGAGGGCGAGTTAGTGGTGGAATACCAAAAACGCAGCGAGCACTTGTTGCCACCTTATGCTGAGCAAGACATGACTAACCTATTAGTGCGTTTGTCTCGCAGCCATGAAAAACCTGTGATGTATTTAGAGGGTCACGGCGAGCGTAACTTGATGGGGATTAAAAATAACGACCTAGGTGGTTTTGGTGAGCAGCTACAGAAAAAAGGCTTTAAATTAGCCAACCCAGATTTGGCGGTTGTGAAAGATTTGCCACTGACAGGCTCGATGTTGGTGATTGCTGCGCCACAAACCAATGTTTCAGATATTGAAGTGCAAAAAATTAAGCGCTATCTCGATAATGGCGGTAATTTATTGTGGTTGTTGGACGATAACAATTTACATGGCCTAACAGAAATTGCTAAGTACTTTGGCTTAGAAGTTTCTGAAGGTGAAGTGGTTGATCCTTCTAACCTTCAATACGGCCAAGATGCCAAAATCGCGATTGCCAGCCAGTATGGCGAGCATGCGATTACCAAAAACTTTATGTTCAGAACGCTCTTCCCAGAAGCGCACAAACTGAGCGCGCAGGGTAACTTTGATAACGGTTGGGAAGTCACGAGCTTGATCGACGTTGCACCTAACGGTTGGCTAGAAAACAACAAAAAAGAATTGGCTGACAAAGCGGCAAAAGCCTCTTTTGAAGAAAAAGAAGACGTACGTGGTCCGATCAATATTGCTGTGGCACTTCAGCGCCAATATGGCAAAAAAGGCCAGCGTGTGGTGATTGTTGGTAACGCTAACTTCTTATCGAATACGCACGTAACTAGCGAATCAAACTTGGATATCGGGATTAACATGGTTAACTGGTTATCAGGTGACGATAGCCTGATAACCATTCAGCCTAAGCCGCTAAAAGATATGAACGTGACTATTCCGCAAGAAGGTTGGGGTCATATTTGGGCATTGATCGTGTTCTTGCCAATTTTTGGTGTTTCATTTGGCTTGTTCCAAGTGCTTATCCCCTTAGCTTTGCTTGTGACGGGTGTGATGCTTTGGTGGAAACGTCGTAAAGCTTAATTGAAGGGTCGTAGTCAATGAAATCGCGTTGGATCGTTAATTTATTGCTTTTGGTTTTAGTGCTGGGGATTGGGGCTTTTATTAAGTTTCGTCCACAGCAAGAAACCAAAGTAGCAGATGTTTCTTATGAAATTTCTACGCTTAAGCTAAGTGCGTTTACCAAGTTAAGCATAGAGTTTCCTGCCAAGGCTGGTGTGACTTTTGAAAAGCAAGATGGCTACTGGTATTTGACGCAGCCTTATAAAGCGCGTGCGGATCAAATGTTGGTGCAACGTATTTTGTCTTTGGTTGGTGCAAAAAGTGCACAAAAATTGCCTTTAAAAGATTTGGCGCAATTTGGCCTAGACCAGCCTAAATTGAAGCTAAAGTTTGATAATGAAGAGTTTATCTTTGGCACCTTTAACCCAGTGACTTCTGAGCAATATGTGGCATTCCAAGAATCCGTTTACCTTTTGCCAGTCACCTACGCCGAAAGCGCACAGTCGCCGATTGAAGAGTATCTCGACAAGTCACCGTTTAAGCCTTCCGAGCAAAAGCAAATTGCCGGCTTTGATTTTTCTCATTTGGAACAGTGGGAATACAATCGTTTGAATGTGACTTTGGTGAATGGCGAATGGAAAGCTTCTGATCCTAAGGCCAAGCCTACACAAGCTGACATGAAAGATTGGTTTGACTCATACTGGCGCAATATTAGCGTGCAACGGGTAGAAACTTATACGCCAGATCGCAGAATGACTTATCCATCATTTGAAGTGAAGTTAGCAGATGGTAAAAAAGTGCACTTCGATAAAATTCAAGAGTCGCCAGAGCTGTTACTTGGTCGCCCTGATGAAGGTACTTTGTACCATGTGCCTATGGACGTAGGGTTTACTTTACTTAACCCACCTATCAATTTGGGCAAATAATTCATTGCCTGAATTACCCGAAGTAGAAACGACCATGCGGGGGATTTCCCCGCTACTGGGTCAAACTGTTCAGCAAGTCATCATTCGCCATCCAACTTTGCGTTGGCCTATCCCTACTCATTTAGTTAAGACACTGCCGACCTTAAGGCTGGCGCATTTAACGCGGCGTGCTAAATATATTTTGGCTCAATTTGAAGATGTGAATGCTAAGCAAGTGCTTGGCACGCTCATTTTGCATCTTGGGATGTCGGGACGTATTTGTTTGCTTGCCAAAGATGAGCCTGCCGCTAAGCATGACCACTTTGATATTCATTTTAAAAGTGGGCAAGTGATGCGTCTGCGCGACCCTCGCCGCTTCGGTGCGGTGTTGTGGGTCGATGGGGATGAAACGGAAACGCATCCACTTATCAATAACTTAGGCCCAGAGCCCTTAACCCACGATTTTTCTGGAGAGTATTTGTATCAGCAAATACGTGCTCGAACTGCACCAATCAAAACCACTGTGATGGATAGCCATTTGATTGTTGGCGTTGGCAATATTTATGCAAGTGAATCTTTGTTTCGAGCAGGGATTAGCCCCAAAACCCCCGCGCATAAATTGAGCAAAGTGCGATGTGAGCGACTAGTTGCGGAAATTAAAGCAACCTTAGCAGAGGCGATTGATGCCGGTGGTAGTAGCTTACGTGATTTTTTTGGTGCCGACGGCAATCCTGGCTATTTCCAGCAGACTTACTTTGTTTATGGACGCACTGGGGAGCCTTGTCGAATCTGCCAAACCCCCATCTTGCAAATCAAGCAGGGTCAGCGTTCCACTTTTTATTGCAGCCACTGCCAGCGTTAATGCGGGTGTGAAGCGTGCTCATGTAAAAAACCACGTTCATGTTCAGGGCGATGGTCTTTAATATAACTAGGCAGCAAGGAGCCAATCAGCATGCCAGCAGCACTGGCGAGAACCCCGGCTAATTGCGCTGGAATAAATGGATCTTGAGGGCCAGCAATCAATATCGCTAGCCAAGTTAATAAGCCTGCAAATATCGCAAATACAGCCCCTTGATTGGTTGCGCGTTTCCAATACACGCCGCAAGCCAAAGGTACAAAAGCCATGACTAGCGTTATTTGATAAGCGTTTTCCACCATTTTGAAAATGCTAGCGTCTGAATAAATGGCGTATATCGTCACGATTAAAGTAAACACCAAAGTCACAATACGCATGTAGCTGAGCAATGTGTGGTCAGCAATCTTCTCTCCCAAAGCACGTTTCGTGAGCATAGGTTTGATAATGTTTTCTGTGAATGTCACAGAAGGCGCTAACAAGGTCGCTGATGCACAACTTTTAATAGCGGAAAGTAGTGCGCCAAAGAACAAGATTTGCGCCACAAGCGGGGCGTGTTGCAGCACAAAAGTTGGCAGTATCATTTGTGGGTCTTGATTGATTAAGCTCTGTACCATGTTGGGGTCAATCAGCGTTGCTGAGTAAGCCAAAAACATCGGTACAAAGGCAAATAGGAAATATAAAGAGCCACCGATGACAGAGCCCCAAACTGCAATTTTGACGGTTTTTGAAGATTGCACGCGCTGAAAAACGTCCTGTTGCGGCATCGAACCTAGCATCATGGTAATCCAAGCCGCAAAGAAACCAATCATCGCTTTTAGGCTTTCATGGTCTAGCCCAAACTTAGGCCAGAATTCAAATTTGCCTGCTTGGCTAGCATGCGCAACCACCACACTAACTCCGCCCAGTTCGCTGCTGACCTCATGGCCAATAAACAGCATGCCAATCACAATCACAATCATCTGAATGAAGTCAGTAATCGCTACCGCCCACATCCCGCCAAACAGGGTGTAAATCAAAATGGTGCCAGAGCCTATCCACATGCCAGCTACTTTGCTGATTTCGCCTGCTGAAACTACATTAAACACCAAGCCCAGCGCGCTAATTTGAGCGCCTACCCAGCCTAGATAGGAAATCACAATGGCGATAGATGTCATCGTTTCAGCGGTATGCCCAAACCTTCTGCGATAAAAGTCACCGATGGTAAGCAGGTTTAAGCGATATAGCGGTGCCGCAAACAAAAGTCCGACTAGAATCAAGCAAAGTGAAGAGCCAAAAGGGTCGGCTACAACGCCATGTAAGCCCTCTTTGAGAAAAACAGCAGGAATGCCCAACACGGTTTCTGAGCCAAACCAAGTGGCAAATACCGTGGCGATAACGATATGAATAGGAAGATGGCGGCCTGCAATCGCAAAATCTTTAGCGGTATGTACTTTAGTGGCGGCGTATAAGCCTATCCCCACAGATAACACCCAATAAGCAATAACGAACCAGAGTAGCAATGTAAGCCTCTAAAAAATAAGCGCCCAAGGGCGTAGTGCGGAATTTTAACAAAAACTATCTGGGTATGAGTGATTTTCGGGCGATCGCTGGGCATTCAAGGTTAAAATGCGGGTATGGAATCTCTGCCCATTTTTATTAAAGTAAAGAACGCGCGCTGCTTGGTAATTGGCGGTGGTGAGGTGGCTGCACGTAAGGTCGCTACCTTGCTTAAGGCTGAGGCGGATGTAGAAGTGATTGCGCCAGAGCTTTGTCATGAATTGGCGGATTTGCGCAATGATGCGCGGATTAAACATCAAAAAACCGCATTCAATGAATCTCATCTAGCTGGTGCAACATTGGTGTTTGCCGCCACCGATGAGGAAGCCATTAATGTGCAAATTTCCAATGCTGCAAAAGCCTTGAATATTCCTGTGAATGTTGTCGATGCGCCAGCCTTGTGCACATTTACCATGCCCTCAATTGTGGACCGCTCCCCAGTCGTTATTGCGGTTTCTAGTAATGGGTCTGCCCCAGTATTGGCGAGGATGATACGCACTAAAATCGAAACTATGGTACCCGCTTCTTATGGCCGTTTAGCCAATTTGGCGCGTGAATTTAGAGAGACCGTCAAAAGCAAATTTTCGACTATGCAGTCACGCAGAATTTTCTGGGAAAAAGTCTTTCAAGGTCCCATTGCTGAGCTGGTATTTTCAGGCCAAGAGGCTGCGGCAAAAACGGCGTTGGCTGAAGCAATCGCCAGTGATAAAAATGATGCGCAATATGGTGAAGTCTATTTAGTAGGCGGCGGTCCTGGCGACCCCGATTTGTTGACTTTTCGGGCTTTGCGTTTGATGCAGCAGTGCGATGTTTGCGTTTATGACAAGTTGGTCAGTAAAGAGGTGATGGAGCTTGTGCGCCGTGATGCTGAGTTGATTTATGTTGGTAAAGCGCGCGATCGGCATACACTCCCGCAAGAAGAAATTAATCAGCTTTTGGTGCGCTTGGCCAAAGACGGAAAACGAGTGCTTCGCCTCAAGGGCGGCGACCCTTTTATTTTTGGGCGCGGTGGAGAAGAAATTGAAACGCTGATGGAACATGGCGTGCCATTTCAAGTGGTGCCTGGCATTACAGCAGCCAATGGCGTTTCTGCTTATGCTGGCATTCCCTTAACGCATCGTGATTATGCGCAGTCATGCATATTTACTACCGGGCACTTAAAGCCTAAATCAGATCAAGCAGAGGCGGCTGTTGAGTTGGATTGGCCTGCGCTCACTAGGCCGAATCAAACGGTGGTGATTTATATGGGTCTGGTGGGGTTAGATCAGATTTGTGCAAAACTGATTGCGCATGGCTTATCTGCTAATACGCCAGCGGCTGTTGTGCAACAAGGTACGACGATTAGGCAACGCGTGGTGGTCGGAGATTTAAGCAATTTGGCCTTGAAGGTGAATGCTGCTGAGCTGAAACCGCCTTGTTTGATTATTGTGGGCGAAGTTGTGAAATTGCGTGAAAAACTTGCTTGGTTTGAAGCGCGGCAAGACTAGTTAAGCGGTAGTGTCAGCCTGACTTCAAGGCCGCCTTCGTCGCGATTAATTAAATCAAGTTTGCCTCGATGTAATTTGGCGATGCGGTCGCAAATCGCCAAACCTAAGCCGCTGCCTTTGGTGTTTCCGCGCGCCGTATCTAGGCGCTCAAAAGGGCGTAGCAATCTAGCTTTCTGATTCTCTGGAATGCCTGGGCCATTGTCTAAGACGCTGACCACAATATTTTCAGCTTCAATTTTGCTGTTTACCGTTACTTCGCCTTTGCCATAAGCAAAAGCATTGTCTATCAGATTGCCCAGCAGGCGCTGCATTGCCATAGGTCTGAGTGCGATTAAGTGGCTAGCACTTAGATTGATATGGATTTTGCGGCCAGCACGGATATGTCTGTCGCATTGAGATTGAATTAAGCCGTTCAGATCCAACATTTGGGTGGGTTCGCCTTCCACACCGCGGACAAAATCCAAGAACTGATTGATGATGCCATCCATATCAGTGATGTCTTGGATCATGCCTTCTTTGTAAGCGCCACATTGCTCATTGGGCAACATTTCAATCGCTAGGCGCAATCTAGCCAGTGGCGTGCGCAAATCATGGGAAACCCCAGCAAGTAACAATGTTCTTTCAGAATCTAGTTGTGCCAAAGACTCCGTCATCAGGTTGAAGGTGTGGCTCACATCTCGCAGCTCATCAACCCCATCTTCTGGCAACTGCATAGGCGTTTGCCCGCTACGAATACGGTCGGCAGCTTGCACCAGCATTTTGAGGGGGCGATTAATACGCACCGCAATCAAGTAAGCGCCGGCGAGTGAGAGCAAAATTACCAAGGCGCCCCAGTTGAGCCATTGCCAAGGGAAATGCCGTTCTGCTTGTAGACGTGGAATCACCACCCAATAATCGTCTCGGTCAAT
>JBDLQN010000044.1:0-8357 GCA_039800585.1 Pseudomonadota bacterium | reverse complement strand
GGTTACAAAGAGTCAGGTATCGGCCGTGAAACACACAAAATGATGCTTGATCATTACCAACAAACTAAAAACTTGTTAGTAAGCTACAGTCCTAAGAAATTGGGCTTCTTCTAATCGGAAGCATCAATTCCGATTGAATTAGTCAAGTATTAAGGCTAAGATAAAGGGGCGGTTAATCACCGCCTCTTTTTTTGTCTGTGCATTTCGGAACGGAGATAAAAACATGGCATCACGCATATCTGGCACGCCCCCAGCGATTGCGCTTATTAAACAGCTGACTGAAAAATTTGGCCCCATCATCTTCTTTCAATCTGGCGGATGTTGCGAAGGTAGCGGCCCCATGTGCATGCCAGCCAATGAATTTAAAAAAACACCCTCAGACGTGAAAGTGGGTGAAGTAGAAGGCGCATCCTTCTATATGGGACATAGTCACTTTCAGTTTTCTGAAAACACGCACACTATTTTAGATGCCATTCCCGCTTCAAGTGGATCATTCTCTTTAGACTGCGGCACAGGATGGAGCTTTATTACTCGCGGCCGTTTATTCGCAGATGAAGAATTGAAAGATTTGCCTCCTGTTGAAATAGGCTAATCGATTAGCTATATATTAAAAAAGGCGCCAATTTGGCGCCTTTTTTATTGCAAACTCAAATCACTTACTCGTCACCACCGCCCATATTAGGTGTTGCGGTAATTTTATGAATCGCCAAGTCAGCGCCCATGTATTCGTCTTCAACGTCCATACGAATACCCACCAGCTTTTTAAGTACGCCATAAACCGCAAAACCACCTACCAAGGCAATCGTTACACCCAAGCCCGTTCCAATGAGTTGTGACATCAAACTCACATTACCGATACCGCCAAGTGCTTTGGCACCAAAAATACCTGCAGCAACACCACCCCAAGCACCACAGAGACCATGGAGAGGCCAGACACCTAACACATCATCAATCTTCCAGCGGTTCTGAGTTAGCGTAAACGCCCAAACAAACAAAGCACCGGCAACCGTGCCAGTAACCAAGGCACCCATGGGGTGCATCACGTCAGAGCCAGCACAGACAGCCACCAAACCAGCCAACGGGCCGTTATGCACAAACCCTGGGTCATTTTTACCCATCAACAGAGCCGCCAATGTGCCCCCCACTAAGGCCATGAGTGAATTAAGCGCTACCAACCCTGTTATGCCAGACAAGGTCTGTGCGGACATGACATTAAAGCCAAACCAGCCGACCGTCAGAATCCAAGCACCTAAGGCCAAGAAAGGGATGTTAGAAGGTGGATAAGCATGCAACCGGCCATCTTTTCCGTAACGACCATAACGTGCCCCCAACAAGACAACAGCGCCTAGAGCTATCCACCCACCCATGGCATGCACGACGACAGAGCCTGCAAAATCATGGAACTCAAAACCAAAGCTGGCCTTTAACCAATCTTGGATACCGTAATGATGGTTCCAAGCAATCCCCTCAAAGAAAGGATAAACAAAGCCGACTAAAGCAAAAGTCGCCGCCAGTTGTGGATTAAACTTTGCACGCTCTGCAATCCCGCCAGAAATAATGGCAGGGATTGCTGCAGCAAAAGTCAGCAAAAAGAAAAATTTAACCAACTCATAGCCATTTTTGGCAGAAAGTACATCCGCGCCCTGCATAAAATCAATGCCATAAGCAATGCCATACCCAATAAAGAAATAAGCAATCGTCGAAACAGAAAAGTCGACCATAATCTTCACCAAGGCATTCACCTGGTTTTTACGACGCACCGTACCCACTTCAAGAAAAGCGAAGCCCGCATGCATTGCTAGCACCATAATGGCACCCAACAATACAAACAGAACGTCACTCGCGCTTTGTAAAGCTTCCATCACATCTCCTCAAATATTGATATGCACTTTAATGTGCACTTTATTTTTTACATCCGTTATTTGTCAGCAAAAAGTGTACCAACTTCTAATCGATTGATTTATATAGAATCTCTCATCATAACGCCAAATCAACGCACACATACAGTGCAGGCGTTCCATTTGCGCACCATTTAAGTGCATTAAACAGTGCATGACGAATAAGATTGCTTTGATTAAACTGCGCTATCTCAATGGAAAATAACGCACTGTGCTAGAAAATATTCTCTTTATCGCATTTATCGGACTTGTTTGGTTTTG
The DNA here is from genome assembly GCA_039800585.1 of Pseudomonadota bacterium. Taxonomy (GTDB): domain Bacteria; phylum Pseudomonadota; class Gammaproteobacteria; order Burkholderiales; family Methylophilaceae; genus Methylopumilus_A. The sequence goes on along the minus strand of JBDLQN010000044.1, from coordinate 6,198 downwards.
GTTTGACAGTGTTGGCGCACGCGACACCGCCATCAGCAAAGGCAAAGATCTGACAGACCGCACCAATCTGCAATTTTTAGACGAAAGCGTCGCCTGCACTCGCATTCGATTAGCCCGTAACAGCAAGGGACACGTTCAAATTCTTCGCATTTATGATTTTGACGTCAGCGCAAGTGGCGGCGACCGCATGCATTGTCAGCTAACCTTACTAGGTCGAGACTTACATGCTTGGTATATTCCACCTTATCTACAAGCCGTACACTAAAACTAAATTCCAATAACTCATGATGATTGGTCGATTCGCCCCCTCGCCCACAGGCCCCTTACACTTCGGTTCACTATTAGCCGCCCTCGCAAGTTACTTAGAAGCCAAAAACAAACAGGGACAATGGCTAGTTCGCATGGAAGACCTCGACAAACCACGCGAGGTTAAAGGTGCCGCAAGCCATATCCTAAAGATCTTGGAACAATTTGGTTTCGAGTGGGATGGTGAAGTGATTTACCAATCACAACGCAGCGATTTATATCAAGATGCGCTTTCTCAACTTGAAAAACAGTCGCTGATTTATCGCTGCCAATGTTCTCGCAAAGAAATTGCCGATTCTGCCATTCAAGGAATCGACGGATTGATTTATCCAGGCACTTGTCGCCAGGCCCAAGTCACACAAATGCCTTACGCCAGCCGCATCAAGGTTAACGACAGCCCCATCACCTTCAATGACCACATTCAAGGCTTAATCACTCAACATCTAGCGACGCAAGTTGGTGATTTTGTACTCAAACGCGCAGACGGGCTTTTTGCCTATCAATTAGCCGTTGTTGTAGATGACTTCCAACAAAGCGTGACCGATATTGTGAGAGGCGCCGATTTACTCGACTCCACCCCACGCCAAATTTACCTTCAAAGACAATTGGGCATATCCACGCCACACTATGCACATATCCCCGTGGCAAGCAATGCAGCTGGCGAAAAGCTCAGCAAGCAGACCCTGGCACCAGCGATTGAGGCAAAAGATGCTTCAGCTTGGCTAATAAAAGCACTGGCATTTTTAGGACAAAATCCACCATTCGATCTAATAACAAACACACCAAGCGAAATTTTGAGCTGGGCTAAACAACATTGGCAGCTTGAAAAAATCCCCAAACAGCGCACTATCATTTTCAAGTAAAATGCGCGCCATGACTAAGAACCCAGACCAAGATTTACTCCACCGCTTTTTATTCGAGAACACGCCAATTCGCGGCAACATGGTGCATCTGAACAACACTTACAATATCGCGCTTCAGCACACAGAATACCCGCCTTTACTCAAAAACGCTTTAGGTGAACTGATGGCAGCTGCATCCTTGCTCGCGGCCACATTAAAACTGCAAAACGGCGCTCTGATATTGCAAATTCAGGGCAAAGGTCCATTAAAACTATTGGTCGTCGAATGCAGCGCGGATTTAGAGATGCGTGCAACCGCAAAGTGGGACGGCGAAATTGACCAGCAAAGTTTCCAAGATTTAGTAGGCAATGGTCAATTTGTGATTACCCTAGACCCCAAAGATGGCGGTCAGACTTATCAAGGTATCGTGCCTGTTGAAGGCAATAGCATTAGTCAAATTTTAGAAAACTATATGCAGCGCTCCGAGCAAATTGAAACGCGCATTTGGCTAGCTTGCGACCAAGCCACTGTCGCCGGCATGCTGCTACAGAAGCTCCCTGACTTGCCAGAACAAGACGCTGACGCTTGGGCAAGAGCTGGCTTTTTAGCAGAAACGATTAGCAAGGAAGAACTCATCACACTTCCAACAGAACAGCTGCTCAACAGATTGTTTCATGAAGAAGATGTGCGTTTATTTGAACCTAAACATGTTGTGTTTAAATGCACTTGCTCACGCAACAATGTCGGCAATATGCTCAAAATGTTAGGGCTGGAAGAAGTGGAAAGCATTATCGCAGAACGCGGAAAAATCGAAGTTAATTGCGATTTCTGTAATGCGCAGTATGTGTTTGATAGTGTAGATGCTGAGCAATTATTCGCCAGCGATATCAGCGCACCCAGCTCAAAAACAAAACACTAATTAAAACATTTAATCTATTAAAAACAGAAATATAATTAAATATATTAAAGTTTTTGTCGAACTCTTTCAAACAAGCAAATAGATGTCGCAGCGGCAGCATTCAGTGACTCAACCCCGGCAATTGGAATGGTCACTTGATAGGTAGCTGCTTCCTGCAAAGCCTCACTTAAGCCGTTACCTTCGTTACCAATGGCAATTGCCGTCGGCAACGTCATATCCACTGTGTAAATAAACTTACCATTCAGCGTCGTCGCCAGCACCTGCCCCTCAAACGCATGGGCAAATTCCACCAAATCAGCGCGCTCAATAATAGGCAACACAAACTGCGCGCCCTGCCCACCCCTCAAAGCTTTAGGCGACCAAGCATCTGTGCAACCCTCAGATAGATAAACGGCATCCACTCCAGCCGCTGCAGCTGTGCGCAACATGCTGCCAAGATTTCCCGGGTCTTGAATATCTTCTAGCATTAACACAAAATCTAACTCGTCAGGCGCTGCGATATTAGGTGTTTTTACCAAAGCTAAAATTCCCGTTGGACTAGCTACAGGCGTTAATTCCTGAAACATCAGCGTGGGAAACATCACCGTTGGAATATCCGCCAATTGCTGCGTTAAATAGGTCACTTCCGCTGTGCTTTCCCCCTCAGGGATAATCAACAACTTTGGCTCACCAAAAGCCTCCAAATAGGCCTCTACCAAGTGTGCACCATCCAGTAGCGTTTCTCCGAGCTTACGGCGCTCACGTGAAGAATCAGCAATTCTTTTCAGCTGCTTAAATAAACTGTTATCGCGCGAAATAATATGTTTGAATGACATGAATTTTTACTTAAACTTGAGTTTAGACTGCATTTTAACTGAATTAGCTTTTGAAAGACCCTTATGAATACCGCTTTTATCTTAGAAGCCGCAATGGCCATCAACCAAGCAATCATAGACAGCGAAGCCGAAATCGAATCACTAGACCGTGAAATTGGCGATGGCGACCACTTCATCAACATGAAACGCGGCTGTGCGACTATTGTTGCAATGCATGATGAACTCGCCACACATAGTCCTGACATGGCACTGAATAAGATAGGCATGAAATTACTCTCGACAATTGGCGGTGCTTCCGGGCCATTATTTGCCAGCTTTTTTATGGCAATGGCTAAAACCTTAAAAGAGCAAAATGACGAATCTACTCTCAGTATTGCCACTGCTTTTGAAGCTGGCGTGCAAGCGATTGCTAATCGAGGCAAAGCTGGGCTGGGTGAGAAAACAATGCTAGACGTATTGATTCCTGTCGCCAATCAATTCAAAGCATCCGCCAACAAAACCAGCAAAGAAATCGCCGACAATTTACAACAGGTTGCGCTAGATGGCGTACTCGCCACCAAAGACATGATTGCCACCAAAGGCCGTGCAGCAGGTCTTGGTGAGCGTGCTATAGGCCATATCGATCCTGGCGCAAAAAGCTGCCAAGTGATGATTTGTACGGTATGTAATTTGATCGCAACAGCATAAAAATACTTGAAAAGAGATAGGCGAAAAAACATGAAAAAATTCATTAACGATGTCGATAATCTTCTGAGCGAAAGTTTACAAGGCTTTGCCAGTGCTCACAGTGATTTAGTCAGTTTGAATTTAGATCCTAATTATTTAACGCGCGCCAATAAAGCCAAAAATAAAGTAGCATTAATTTCAGGCGGTGGCTCAGGCCATGAACCGCTTCACACCGGCTTTGTGGGTTATGGTATGTTAGATGCAGCCTGCCCTGGGCATGTGTTCACCTCACCCACGCCAGACCAAATGATAGCTGCAGCAGAAGCCGTTGAATGCGGCAAAGGCGTGTTATTTATCGTTAAAAACTACGCGGGTGACGTGATGAACTTTGAAATGGCGGCGGAAATGTTGCCTACTGAAAATGCGACTGTACTCACTAACGACGATGCTGCAGTGATTAATTCAAGCTACACGACAGGTCGTCGCGGTGTAGCTGGTACCGTGATTGTGGAAAAGGTGGTCGGTAGCCTTGCTGAAACAGGTGCTGATCTAGCTACTTGCAAAGCCTTGGGCGACAGAGTTAATCATCATTGCAGTAGCATGGGTGTGGCGCTCAGTAGCTGCACTGTACCCGCCGCAGGTCGCCCAACTTTTGATATTGATGATAAAGAAATTGAGATGGGCGTAGGTATCCACGGCGAGCCTGGCCGCCGCCGCGAAGCAATGCGTGATGCCAAGGCTTTGGTCACCGATATGGTGAATGCGATTTTGGAAGATTTTAACCAAAAGAATATGCAACTTAATGCCAACAGCGAAGTGTTGGTGTTAGTGAATGGCTTTGCCGCTACACCGCTAATGGAGCTATACCTCATTTACAATGAAGCCGCGCAAATCCTAACAAGCAAAGGCATCAAAATCAGCCGCTCATTAGTTGGCAATTACACCACTGCGCTCGATATGGCGGGCGCATCCATTACCCTTTGCTTACTCGATGACGAAATCAAACAACATTGGGATAGCCCAGTACATACTGCTGGTTTACGTTGGGGCAAATAAACATGATTAAACTTTACGGCTATCCAAGAACACGCTCTGCCCGAGTCGCTTGGGCACTGGAAGAAGCTAGTGCCGAATATGAATATATCCCTATCAATCTTCAAGCAGGCGAGCACAAGAAACCAGCGTTTTTAAAAATTAATCCGTTTGGTAAAATTCCTGCTTTGATTGATGGCGATTTAATACTCAGTGAATCCGCCGCCATCTGTACTTATATTGCAGAAAAATTTCCCGCCGCAAAGCTTATTCCGAATACATCTCAAGGCCGCGCAGAATACTTTCACTGGCTATTTTTTGTGGTGAGTGAATTAGAAACGCACTTATGGACAGCCGCCAAACATGACCGTATCTTGCCCGAAGACAAGCGTGTATCTGCGGTGATTAAAACCTGTGAATGGGAATTTGCAAAAGCAGCTACTTTGCTCAGCCAGCATTTAAGCCAGCACGCTTATCTTGCTAATAATGAATTTAGCGCTGCGGATATTGTTTGTGTCTCAATATTGCAATGGGCCCACCATGCTGGTTTTGCTTTAGATGCTATTTTACTGGGTTATATGAATCGCCTATCCGAACGACCAGCGCTTACCAAAGCCCGCAAGCGTGAAGCGGAAGCCATTTAAAGGACACTCGAATGAACGATAAACAGTTAGTTGCCATCGAAGCCGCGAAACTCGCCAAAAACGGCATGGTAATTGGCCTGGGCACGGGCTCAACCGCCAATTATTTTATTGAAGCCTTGGCTGAGCGCCAAAGCAAGGAAGGCCTCAACATTCAGACCGTGGCCAGCTCGACGATTAGCGCGATTAAAGCGCAAAATTGCGGCCTTGCTTTAGTGGCAATTTCACAAATTAGCCAGCTAGATTTGTATGTCGATGGCGCTGATGAAATCACCCCAAAACTAACCTTACTCAAGGGCCGTGGCCAAGACTTAGTGATGGAAAAAATACTGGCAACGGCAGCCAAGCAATTTGTTGTAGTGGCCGATAAAAGCAAATTAGTCAGCCACATTGGCGAAAAGTTTGTGATTCCAATTGAAGTGATGCCCAGCGCTTGGCAAATGGTTAAACACCAGCTAGAAAAGCATGGCGCTACTGGCGATATTCGACTAAATGCCAGCCAAGATAACGTCGCAATCAGCGCACAAGGCAACTACATTTTAGATATGACGTTTCCCGCCTTGCTCGATGACAAAGCACTTAACGACTTGTTAAACAGCACCCCTGGCATCGTTCAACATGGCGTATTTTATGGTTTAGCTCGCCAAGTTTTAATTGCAGATAAGGGCCAAATAGAACTAATGTCTTTATAATGCCGCATGGCTAAAAAAACACCGTTAGAACGCATCTTGCACGCACAAGGCTTTGGTTCACGCAAAGCGTGCCGCATCTTAGTGCGAAAACACCACGTCACTGTGAATGGCGAACCCTGTGATGACCCTTTTGCAGAGTTTGATACCGAGAACCTACATTTCACCGTCGACGATGAGGCGTGGCAATTCAAAGAAAAAGCTTATTTAATGCTGAACAAGCCAGCTCACTACGAATGCTCGCACAAAACTCTGCACCACCCTTCAATTTACAGTTTGTTACCTCAC
>JBDLQN010000043.1:0-8632 GCA_039800585.1 Pseudomonadota bacterium | reverse complement strand
GTTGGGTAAATCACCACAGAAATATTGGGCATGCGGCGTCTAAGCGTAGTTAATACATCGTGTAAAGCCGCTGCGTCCGGCGAAGTCACAATCCCAATCTGTTTGGGGTGCGCTGGAATCGCTTTTTTTAAAGCAGTATCAAACAATCCTTGCGCTTGCAGTTGTGCTTTGAGTTTTTCAAAGGCTTCAAAAAGTGCGCCAGCACCAGCACGCTGTAAAAACTCAATGGTCAACTGAAAACTGCCGCGGGCTTCATACAGCGTGACTAAGGCTCTTGCTTCTACTTTGTCACCTTCTTTGGGTGACCAGTCTAAATAGCTGTTGCGGCCTCGAAACATGACGCAGCTCACTTGCGCACTTTCGTCTTTCAGTGAGAAATACCAATGTCCAGAAGCGGCACGCGTGAGGTTGGAAATTTCGCCTGATACCCAAAATAAGGGAAAGCTTTGCTCCAGCACATCACGCGCCATGCGATTTAGTTCGCTGACGCTGATGATATGTGGGGTATTTGCGCTGTCTAACATTTGGGTTTATCCGTTACAATCTAGGCTTATTGATGTCATGCATTATAACTTGAGGATACAGTCTCAAATGTTGAATAAATTACTCGCCAGCCGTGGCGCTTATTTATTGGGTTTCTTGGCTAGTTTTGGTTTAGTGGCTTTGGCTTTATGGATACAAACCACCTATAAGCTAGAACCTTGCCCTTTGTGCATTTCGCAGCGCATTGTGTTCATGGGCTTAGGCGTATTGTTTTTGCTGGCTTTTGTACACAACCCGAAAAAAGCTGGCTGGATAAAACTATATGCTGTTTTGCAAGTGTTCACGGCTTTAGGTGGCGCTGGTGTGGCCATTCGCCATTGGTGGCTACAAGTCCACAAAAGCGAAATGATAGTGGATTGCGGTGTGGGTTTTGACTATATGTTTGAAAACTTTCCGCTTAAAAAAGCGCTCACTTTGGTGTTTCGCGGTACCGGCGATTGTGCGGCCATTGATTGGACATTCCTAGGTTTAAGTATCCCGCAATTAGCTTTAATTGCTTTTGTTGGCTTTGCGATTTACGCCTTAATGATTTTGAAGAAACGATAAGCACGCATGTATAAATATTTAGAAGACTTTGTTGGCAACACGCCATTAGTAAAGTTAAAGCGCATTCCTGGCAAAACCAGTAATACGATACTGGTAAAGCTCGAGGGCAATAATCCTGCGGGCTCGGTTAAAGACAGGCCAGCACTTTCTATGATTACGCGTGCTGAGGCCCGCGGCGACATTAAGCCAGGCGATACGCTGATTGAAGCGACTTCTGGCAATACTGGCATTGCATTGGCCATGGCGGCCGCCATGAAAGGCTACAAGATGCTACTCGTAATGCCTGAAAATCAAAGTGTTGAGCGTCGCCAAACCATGAAGGCTTTTGGCGCTGAGCTTTTGCTAACACCCAAAGATGGCAGCATGGAGTTGGCGCGTGACGTGGCAATGAAGCTACAAGCCGAAGGCGAGGGCATAGTGCTCGACCAATTTGGCAATATGGATAATCCGCAAGCGCATTATGAAGGCACTGGCCCAGAGATTTGGCGCGATACCGAAGGCAAGGTCACGCACTTTGTGTCTAGCATGGGCACCACTGGCACGATTATGGGCACTTCGCGCTATTTAAAAGAACAAAATCCCAATATCAAAATTATCGGCGTACAACCTGAAGAAGGCTCGCAAATTCCTGGTATCCGTAAATGGCCAGAAGAGTATTTGCCTAGCATTTACGATGCTAAACGTGTGGACGAGCTAATTTACGTGAGCCAAGCTGATGCCGAAAAAATGACACGTCGTTTAGCCGCTGAAGAGGGCATTTTTGCAGGTATTTCATCTGGCGGCGCCTTGCACGCTGCATTGCATCTTTCTAAGCAAGTTGAAAACGCGGTGATTGTGTCGATTGTGTGTGATCGTGGTGATCGCTACCTTTCTACTGGGGTGTTTCCTTCATGATCCCGACCTTGGTATTTGATATCGAAACCATCCCTGATACCGATGGGCTGAGGAATCTATTGAGTTTGCCTGAACAGACCTCAGCAGATGATGTGGCAAAGATTGCCTTTCATCAGCGCCGCCAGCATAACGGCTCAGAGTTTTTGCCTTTGCATCAACACAAAGTCGTGGCGATTTCATGTGTGTTGCGTGAGGGTGATGGTTTCAAGGTTTGGTCGCTTGGCGCACCAAACGAGCCTGAAGGCCAATTAATCAAACGCTTCTTCGATGGCATTGAAAAATACACCCCCAATATCGTGTCTTGGAATGGTGGCGGCTTTGATTTCCCAGTGTTGCACTACCGTGCCATGATTAATAGCGTACAAGCGCCACGCTATTGGGATATGGGCGAGGATGATAAAGACTTTAAGTGGAATAACTACATTAGTCGCTATCACACGCGCCATTTGGATTTGATGGACTTGCTCGCGATGTATCAAGGTCGTGCCAATGCCCCTTTAGATGACATGGCCCAGCTATGCGGCTTTCCAGGTAAATTGGGCATGGATGGCAGCAAAGTGTGGGATGCTTATCAGCAAGGTGAAATCGAGGCGATTCGCAACTATTGCGAAACCGATGTGGTGAATACGTATTTGGTTTATTTGCGCTTCCAGTTGATGCGTGGGCATTTAACCCAGGCAGCATATGATCATGAAATTGCTTTGGTGCGTGATACGCTAAAAGCAGATGCAGCACCCCATTGGCAAGAGTTTTTGGCGGCTTGGAAAGCTTAAGTTTTTAGCCTTTTTATTCAGTTCTATTAAGTAGTGAAATTCATCCTTTATGCGTTCCCGTAAGAAAAACAAAGCTGAGCAGCCGCTTGGTACCGCTTGTATCGAATCTCTAGACCAAGAAGGGCGCGGTGTTGCGCACGTCGACGGTAAAGCCATCTTTATTCAAGGGGCCTTGCCCAATGAAACAGTGCGCTATCAATCTACCCGCGTTAAAGCGAGTTACGAGTTTGCAGAGACAAAAGAGGTTTTAAAAGCCTCTAATTTGCGTGTCACCCCAAAATGTAAACACTTTGGTATGTGTGGCGGTTGCGCATTGCAGCATCTCGATTTTTCGGCGCAAGTGGCTGCCAAGCAGCGTTTGCTCGAAAACGACTTGCATCACATTGGCAAGGTTAAGCCTGAAAACATCTTGCCGCCGATTTATGGTCCAGCATGGGGTTATCGTCACAAAGCACGTTTGCGTGTGAAGTATGTGGCAAAAAAAGAACGGGTGCTGGTGGGTTTTAATGAAAAATCTACCCCATTTGTGGCTGACATGGACAGTTGTGAGGTATTGCCACCACGTATCTCGGCGCTGATTGTGCCTTTGCAAGAAATGATTGCTCAAATGAGCATCAAAGATGCCATCCCGCAAATTGAGTTGGCCGTGGGCGAGGAAGTGGTTGTTTTGGTATTCCGTGTCATGGAAACCCCGTCCGATAAAGACGAGGCTTTATTTAAGGCTTTTGCTGATAAGCATCAAGTGCAGGTTTGGACACAGACCAAGGGTTTGGATACGGTTAAGCCATTTTATCCATTAGATGCGCTCCAGCTCAGTTACTCATTGCCTGAGTTTGATTTGAAATATCCGTTTAATCCCACCGAGTTTACCCAAGTTAACCCTCACATCAACCAAGTGATGTTGCGCCGCGCTATGCAGTTGCTCGCACCAAAAGCAAAAGAAAGAATCGCGGACTTTTTCTGTGGCTTAGGTAATTTCACTTTGCCGATTGCCCGCAGCGGGGCTAGCGTATTTGGTATGGAAGGCCTTGAGGTGTTGGTGAGCCGTGCTAAAGAAAGCGCAGCCTTGAATGGTTTGGCGGGGCAGGTAGATTTCGAAGAAGCTAATCTGTTCGATATGACGCCGGAATCACTGCAAGGCTTGGGCCATTTTGATAAATGGCTGATAGATCCTCCGCGTGATGGGGCGATGGCTTTGGTGAGCGCTTTACCTGCGGATAATAGTTTCGGCCCACAGCGCATCGTTTATGTGTCTTGTAATCCTGCTACTTTAGCGCGTGATGCGGGCATTTTGGTCAATGAAAAAGGTTATCGCATGCTGGCAGCAGGCGTGATTAATATGTTTCCGCATACTTCACACGTTGAATCTATTGCCTTATTTGAGCGCCCTGATTAAACCATCTCATGATTAAGCGGCTGATTTTATTGTTGTTGTGTGCTGGCTTAATCGCCTGTCAACCAGAACAGACGCCGCGCCAAGACATTCGATTTGCGGTCGCACAAGCGCCTATTACTCTAGACACTCGTTATGCCACAGATGCCGCGTCAGCCCGAGTGAATCGACTGCTTTACCGATCGCTGGTCAGTTTTGATAGCGCATCAAAGGTGGTGCCGGATTTGGCTACTTGGCAGTTGCTAAGTCCAACCCAGTATCGTTTCAAATTGAGCGCTGTGGGGCGAGCATTTCATGATGGTTCGGCGCTTAATGCAGAAGATGTGCAGGCGACTTATCTATCCTTAATGGCGCTTAAAGATTCACCCCTTAGTGCTGAGTTTGCCAATATTCAGCAAATCAAAGTGCTTGATGCTGACACAGTCGATTTTTATCTTAAGCAAGCAGATAGTGCTTTTCCATCTAAATTAACCATTGGCATTCTGCCAGCTAAAACCATCGCTGCAGGCGGTGATGTGGGCCATCATCCTATCGGCAGTGGGCCGCTTAAGTTTGAAAACTGGCAGCATGTATTAAAGCTCAAGCGCGTCAATGATGGGCAAAACATTACCTTGCTAGAGGTGAAAGATCCAACGGTGCGAGTATTGAAGCTGCTGCGTGGCGAGGTGGATATTTTGCAAGGAGATTTGCCGCCAGAATTAGTGAAATATCTAAAAAAACAAAACGCCGTTAGTGTTCAGGAAGTGGCAGGCGCTAATTTTTCTTACTTAGGATTTAATTGCCAAGATAAGACGCTGGCTAATCTTAAAGTTCGGCAAGCAGTCGCCCATGCGATTAACCGCCCAGCGATTATTCAGCAGGCTTTGGTCGGCGGTACGCGCCATGCTGGCGCGATTTTGCCACCTGAGCATTGGGCTGGAAACGCTGATTTGCAAGCCTATGAATACAACCCAGATTTATCTAGACAACTACTTCAAGAGGCGGGCATTCAACTACCGCTGAAAATCACCTATAAAACCTCCACCGATCCACAGCGTGTGCGTTTGGCAACGATCATGCAAGCCCAAATGCGAGAGGCTGGCATTGAATTGGAAATTAAAAGCCTAGATTGGGGCACCTTTTTTGAGGATGTGAAGCAAGGGAATTTCCAGTTGTTTGGCCTCACTTGGGTGGGCATCAATACCCCTGATATTTATGTCAAAGCGTTTGCCTCGGACAATATCCCGCCACAAGGCTTTAACCGTGGGCGTTTTGCTGATGCACACTTAGATGCTCTGCTGGCTAAGCAAGACTGGAAAGCCGCAACAAGCTATATTCATCAACAATTGCCCTATGTGCCACTTTGGTACGAAGGCCAATTTGCTGCCACCCGCAATGACATTCAAGCTTATACGCCCAAGGCTGATGGTAATTGGGATGACTTGGCCCAAGTTACGCGTCGCCATTAAATTTCGGAAAAATCGCATTCCAGAGTAAAATACTCAAGTTATGCAAACCAGCGTCATTCCCATCGTAAAACCTATCAATCAGTATCGTCCTTATTGGGCGAAGCGTTTTGGCACGGCCAAAATGTTGCCTATGTCTCGCGCTGAAATGGACGAACTGGGCTGGGATAGTTGCGACATTATTTTGGTGACGGGCGATGCATATATCGACCACCCTAGCTTTGGTATGGCACTGGTTGGGCGTTTGCTTGAGGCGCAAGGTTTTCGCGTGGGTATTATTGCGCAGCCTGACTGGTCAGATGCTGAGGCTTTCAAAGCGCTGGGTAAACCCAACCTTTATTTCGGGATTACCGCTGGCAATATGGATAGCATGGTTAACCATTACACAGCGGACCGTAAGATTCGTTCAGATGATGCTTACACGCCAAATGCTGAAGCTGGCAAACGCCCTGACCGCGCTGTGTTGGTCTATGCACAACGTTGCCGTGAGGCCTTTTCTGATGTGCCTGTAGTGATAGGCAGTATTGAAGCCAGTTTGCGCCGTATTGCCCATTACGATTATTGGTCGGACAAAGTACGTCGTTCTGTGTTGGTGGACTCAAAGGCAGATATGTTGATTTATGGAAACGCTGAACGTGCCTTGGTTGATTTAAGCCATCGTTTAGGTAAAGGCGAAAAGATAGCTGACATTACTGATATTCGTGGCACAGCCTTTATGCGTAAGGCTATTCCAGAAGGCTGGGAAGAAGTTGAATCTACCCATTTAGATAGGCCTGGCAAGATTGAGTCGCATCCTGACCCCTATGAGATGAAAATGGGTGCAGGGTCTAGCTGCGAAACTAAAACGACAAAAGAAGTGGATGGGCTGCAGTCTATTCAAATTATCCGCAAGTCTAAATCAGGCCAAAAATCAGATAGAAGCAAGCAAGTAGTGCGCTTGCCTAGTTATGAAGAAGTCGCTAAAGACCCTGTGCTATATGCGCATGCTTCACGTGTTCTGCACTTGGAAGCAAATCCTGGTAATGCCCGTGCTTTAATCCAAAAGCATGGTGACCGAGAAGTGTGGCTCAATCCACCACCGATTCCGCTTAGCACTAAAGAGATGGATTATGTGTTTGATATGCCTTACGCACGTCGACCACATCTGGTTTATGGCGACGCCAAAATCCCTGCATGGGAGATGATTCGCTTCTCTGTGAACATTATGCGTGGCTGTTTTGGCGGGTGTACTTTCTGTTCAATCACCGAGCATGAAGGGCGCATTATTCAAAGCCGTTCTGAGGAGAGCATCCTGCACGAAATTGAAGAGATTCGTGACAAGGTGGATGGCTTTACTGGCATCATTTCTGACCTTGGTGGCCCGACTGCCAATATGTATCGCATGGCGTGTAAATCGCATGAAATTGAAAAGTCTTGCCGCAAGCTTTCGTGTGTTTATCCTGGTATTTGTGAAAACTTAAATACAGACCATTCGGCGCTGATTCAGCTGTATCGCAAGGCCCGCAATCTCAAAGGCGTGAAGAAGATTTTGATAGGCTCTGGTCTGCGTTATGACTTGGCGGTGACTTCGCCTGAATACGTCAAAGAATTGGTGCAATACCATGTCGGTGGTTATTTGAAGATAGCGCCTGAGCATTCTGAAGACAACGTGTTATCCAAAATGATGAAGCCTGGTATGGGCTCTTATGATCGCTTTAAAGAAATGTTCGAGCGGTTCTCAAAAGAGGCTGGCAAAAAGCAATATCTCATTCCGTACTTTATTGCAGCGCATCCTGGTACCACAGATGAAGATATGCTGAATTTAGCGCTGTGGCTTAAACATCACGATTTTAGGTTAGACCAAGTACAGACCTTCACGCCCACGCCGATGGCGATGGCAACAGCGATGTATCACTCAGGCAAAAACCCGCTGCGCAAAGTAACGCAAGACAGTGAAGATGTGCCGATTCCTAAAGCTGGCGGGGTGCGTCGTTTACATAAAGCGTTTATTCGCTATCACGACCCCAAAAATTGGCCTTTGTTGCGTGAAGCCTTAAAGCGCATGGGACGTGCCGACTTGATTGGCAATGCTAAGAAGTGCCTCATTCCCGCTTGGCAGCCATTGGGGACAACAGAAGGCGCGCCACGAGGTCATCAAACTCGGCCAAGTTCAAGTCGACCAGCTTTTCCTGATAAAAAACACGCCAGCAAAAAGCTAGAAGCGAAAAAGCCGTTTAGACGTTCACGTTAATTAGCGGCTGCGATTACCGCTATTATTTCCACCATTATTCCCGCCACCATGGCGACGGCCATTGCGATTGTCGTTCTGATTGCGATTGCTTGAGTGTTCGTTACGACCCCCAGCTTTATTTCCCCGATGCTGTGGTTTTGGCTCAAACAGGGAATTTTGGGGCATAGACTGATGGCGCGCTGCTTCTGATATCTGTTTTGTCGATGGATTTTGCTTGCTGCTAGGAGGTGTTTTATCTAAACGCTGCCCCTGTGCTTTGTTCTGCTTGTGTTGCGCTTTGCCTTGTGAAGGTTTTCCTTGTGCGGATTTGCCTTGAGATTGCTTGGCGCTATTTTGTGGGCGACGTTGCGGCTGTCTTGGCGGACGTGGCGCTTCTGGCTCAGCTTTTTCAGGTTGTACCCAGCCTTCAGCAGGTATTTTGGGAATTTCTCGTTTAATGAGCTTTTCAATATCTTTTAGAAGTTTCAACTCTTCTCTATCTACCAATGAAACAGCCGCGCCAGAGCTTCCAGCGCGTCCCGTTCTGCCGATGCGGTGCACGTAATCTTCAGGCACGTTTGGCAGCTCAAAGTTAATCACTTGCGGTAGTTGGTCAATGTCTAAGCCGCGAGCCGCAATGTCGGTGGCGACTAATACACGTATTGTGCCGTCTTTAAATTGAGCCAAGGCTTTGGTGCGCGCACCTTGGCTTTTGTTGCCGTGTATCGCCGCAGCTTCGATACCGTCTTTCACTAACTTTTCAGCTAAGCGGTTTGCGCCATGTTTGGTGCGGGTAAACACCAATACTTGTTGCCAGTTATTGTGTTTG
>JBDLQN010000042.1:0-15455 GCA_039800585.1 Pseudomonadota bacterium | reverse complement strand
ACGAAACGGTTAATTTGGTTTTAAAAAACAATTTAACGGTTGCGCAATCATATGAGCGGCTTAACGCAGAGCGTGCTTTAGAAAAAGCGACGCTAGCATCTCAAAAACCAAGATTTGGTTTTTATTTCGGCCCTAATAGTTCGGTTGCTTATGCTAATTATCGCCAATCCACCGCTTACGTTATTGGCTTTGATCTCACCTGGGAAGCGCCATTTACCAAGAAACAAGAGGGTCAACGCATGGTTGCAAAGGCTAATATCGAGGCGGCCTCCGCAGGTATGCTGGGGGCTAGAGCGAGCGTTGTTGCTGAAGTGGTACGCGTCTATGCTGAGTTGCGAGCAGTAGATCAAAAATTAGCTGCAGTGAAAAAAATGGTGGCCTACCAGGAGGCAATTTTAAGGATTTACGAACGCTCAGAATCTTCAGGGGCTTTATCAAAGCAGGATTTAATCCAAGTGCAGGCTAAATTGTTTGAGCTGCAGTCGGTGCTCTCTGATGCCGTGCTATTGAGAGAATCCGTTTTGCAGCGACTGGATATTTTGTGTGGATTAAATGCGCCTTTGCCACTATGGTTGGATCTTGCAGAAAACTCTTGGCAAGTTGAGCGAACTCAAGTTCAGCCATTTAAAATCCCCGCCGATTTGGTGATGGAACGCCCTGATGTGCGAATTGCAATGGCTGAGCTTAAACGTGCGGCAGGTCAAGTCGGTATTGCTGACGCTGACCTTTACCCGAGAGTAGGCCTTGAGGGCGCAGTTTATTACTCAGGCACCTTAATTAAAAACGGGTCGACGGTGAAAGATGGTTTGCTGACTTTTTTAGCACCTAATATACGTATTCCTATCTATGATTGGGGTATGGCACGCGAGCAAAAAAATGCCAGTGAGGCAGAATTTAGAAGGACGATTGTTGCCTACCGAGACGCTGTTCTACAAGCTGTCGCAGATACGGAGTTGGCGATTGCTAATTTCAATGCCGCAGATGAGCGACTGATGCGCGCCCAAACTGAGGGGGCTAATTTGGTCGAGGCGGCCGAGCGTAATAAAGTAGGCTTGCGCTCTGGCTATTTAAGCCCTGTAGAAGTTTTTAGCGAAAATATCAAATTGCTTGAACGTAAAATTGCTAATATTGATGATCAAACTTTCTGGGTGTCAGCTTTTGCTGCGGCGAATAAAGCCCAGACTAACATGTCCTTAGATAAAAAACGGTTTGGTGATAGTGAAGCCACGTTAGCAAACGTCAATAAATAAGAGTTTTTAAGGTAACTTTTGATGGCACAAAACAAAATAAAACAATATGGTCTTGTAGCACTCTTTTTTGCTTTATTGCTTGCAATCTGGCTGTTTAAACACAGCCATCAATTTTGGGCAGAAAAGAAAGTGCACGCGCAAGGGATTACAGTCACTGCGGTGATTGCTGAGCAATCTAACGTGGTAAGAACGATGACATTTTCTGGCCCTGTGGTTGGGCGAGATCAAGTGCCTGTTTATAGTGATTTAGAACAAGGCCGAGTTGATAAAATTTTGGTGGATGCGGGACAAAGAGTAAAAGCAGGCAGTGTGTTGGCAACTGTCGACAGTGCGCGCTTGAAAATTCAAAAAGCGCAGCAGCAAGCAAATAAAGAAAAAGTTGCTGCGGGTATTAAGCAGCAAGAAACTGCGCTTGAGGAAGCGAAAGCGCAGTATGAGCAGGCCAAATCTGAGCGTCAGCGTGGTGAAATTACCGCACAAACTGGATTGATTTCAAAAGAAGCGCTTGAGCAAAAAAATACCGCTGAGCAGTTAGCAAAAACGCGTGTAGAGGCCGCTAAAAGTGCATTAGGTATGGCAAAAGCGGAGTTAAAGGTATCGCTGGCACAGCTTAATGAGTCTGACTTGCGTCTAAATCAAGCGGCGATACGTGCGCCTGTTTCAGGCCTAGTGGTGGAACGTAACGCACGAACTGGGATGCTGCTAGCGCAGAATGCTGAACCACTTTTTATGATTCTGCGTGATGATGATCTAGAAGTGGAATTGGAGGTTTCAGCTGACGATGCCCCAAGATTGAAGCTCGGTATGCCTGTGAGTATAGAGTTAAATGGTCAAATTTCACCTTCCTCCTCTTCTAATACTTCAGCCTTATCCAGCCCGGCAGACCTTGATGCAGTTAAGGCGCAAGTCGAAAAATGGATGCAAGCATGGCAATCAAAAGACATCAGCACCTATTTAGCCACTTATAGCGATAAGTTTTTGCCTGAGCAAAAACTTGCTAAAGAAACTTGGATGATTAAGCGTAAGCAGCGTCTTGCAAGCAAAGATGAGCTAAAAATTACTATGGCGCAAACGAGCGTGAAGCTTGACGGTGATAGAGCCACGGTTGCATTTGTTCAGCACTACAGCGCGAATGGGAGAGAAGAGGTGGGAAATAAACGCCTGACCTTGGCGCGTGAAGGGAACAACTGGCGAATTATTCGCGAACAATTTGTCGGTAATCTAGATGGTTTGGACGCGGAACGTGCCTCAGCGTCATTGCCGAGTGCTAATAGCCAACTTCTAAGTTATGCCGGCAAAGTGAGTCGTGCTGCAACAGAAATTAATCGTCAAAATCAAATCGCGAAGGTGAGGGTTCGTTTCAATCAAACGCCGAATTTAATTCTTGGTCAGTTTGCACGCGTCAGCGCAAAAGTAGCATCGTCTAGCGGAATCTATTTGCCTGATACTGCAGTTAGATTTGAGGGGGCGTTAGCCTATGTATTTACCTCAAAAGAGGGCGCTGCTAAACGTGTTTCGGTTAAAGTAGGGCAGCATGTTGGAAGTAAGTTCGAAATTTTGGACGGTGTGCCAGCGGGTATGCTGGTGATTGATAGTGCCGCTTCATTCCTGCGTGATGGTGAGCCGGTGAGAGTCAAGATCTCAGGGCAAAATAGGGCATCATAAAGCATGGCGCTTCCTATTTCTTCATGGGCAATTAAACGCCCACTTATTCCGATTGTTGTTTTTCTTGGCTTGGTCATTACAGGCTTAATGTCTTTTGCACGCTTGCCAGTCAATGGCATGCCAAATGTGAATATTCCTGTCGTCAATGTTTCGGTGTTTCTTCCAGGAGCATCGCCAACAGAAATTGAATCACAAATTACTACTCGAGTTGAAACTGCCGTAGCTGGAATCGGTGGCATCAAACATATTACTTCGACGGTTAATGAAAGTGTTTCTAGTACCCAGATTGAATTCCAGTTAGGCACGGATATTAACCAAGTACTTTCTAAGGTGCGAGACCAAATGATTGGCATTCGCCCCTTGTTTCCGCGCGGCGCTGAAGAGCCAATCATTCAGAGTATTGATGCGGATGTTGTGCCCATTTTAACCTTTGCTGTTGAATCCCCTCAGCGCTCAATAGAAGAGCTTAGTTGGCTAGTAGACACTAAAATTAGTCGTGCTTTGTTGGCGGTAAAGGGCGTTGCAAAAGTGCAGCGTCAAGGTGGTGTAGGCCGTGAAGTGCGGATTGAATTAGATCCGGTGAAATTGCAGAGCTATGGTGTTACGGCGGCAACGGTTAATGAACAGCTTGTGGCAAATATCCAAAACTTGCCTGCAGGCAGAATAGATAGTCAGCTTCAAGAAACATTGGTTCGTACGGTTGGGATTCCATCAAGTGTTGATGCGCTTAAAGCAATGTCAATTGCCTTGCCTAATCAACGTTTTGTGAGATTGGCAGATTTAGGCGTTGTGCGAGATACAACCTCGGTGGTGCGGCAAATCGCCCGCTTTGATGGTAAGCCAGTGGTGGGTTTTGCTGTATATCGAGCTAAAACAGCCAGTGAAGTCGATGTTGAAACGCAGGTTAATTCTGTATTAAGCCAGATTCAGCTTAATCAACCCGATGTTAGGTTTGTGCAAGCTCAAACTCAAGTCGAGTTTACCAAAGACACCTATCATTCGGCATTGTGGTCTTTTATTGAAGGCGCGCTACTTGCTGCCGCAGTGGTGTTTGTGTTCTTCCGTAATTGGCGAGCTACTTGGATTACTGCCTTAGGTATTCCCCTTTCAGTTATCCCTACCTTTTTAGTCATGCAGTACTTAGGCTTCTCTCTGAATATGGTGAGCTTGCTTGCATTGTCATTGGTTTCAGGCGTGCTGGTAGATGATGCGATCGTTGAAATCGAAAATATTATGCGCCATCTGCGTATGGGTAAATCTGCTTATCGTGCTGCCATGGATGCTGCAGACGAAATTGGTCTGGCAGTCGTTGCTACTACGACGGTGATTGTCGCGGTGTTTGTTCCCGTTAGTTTTATGGGCGGGGTGGTTGGTCAGTATTTTATTCAGTTTGGTCTGACAGTTGCGATTGCTACAATTTTTTCTTTATTCGTCGCGCGTTTTATTACCCCAGTTTTGGCCGCTTATTTTCTAAGGCCTTTTGATGAAGTTACTCCACACTCAGTGTGGATGGATAAATATCGCCTATTGCTCAGTCGGGCCTTGGCGGCACCAAAACAGACCGTGTTGCTTGCTCTGGGGGTGATGGCGGTGACGGTTCTAATCGCTTGTTATTTACCAACCGACTTTATGCCTTTTGAGGACAAATCTCAAACCACTTTGCAGGTTGAGTTGCCTGCAGGTGCGCATATTGAAGAAACAGATCGTATCTTAATGCTCATTACAGAAGCACTCCGTAAAAAACCTGAGGTGCAATCGGTTTATACCTTGGCTGGGGGCGCCAATGTGGACACCAATATTGATGGTGAAGTGAGGCGTGCGACCGTCCAAGTTCGTCTAAAGCCACGTGCAGAACGTGAAGTTGATGTCAGAACATTTGAGCAAACTGTATTGCAAGATTTTTCGCATATCCCTAACGCGCGTATTGCGGTATTAAATGAGAACGGTACTAAAGCTTTAACCTTCTCGTTGGCTAGTGAAAACCCCCAAGCTTTGCTTAATACAGCGAATGATTTGGAATCACAAATGCGCGGGCTATCAATCTTGAAAGAGGTTTCATCTACTGTTCCATTGCCGCAGAATGAATTTGTCATTACGCCTCGTTCTGAAGATGCAGCAAGGCTGGGTGTCAGCACGGATGCTATTGCAGAAACAGCGCGTGTGGCAACTCTGGGAGACCTCAACTCAAATCTGGCACGGATTAATTTAGATGGTCGCCAAATCCCATTGCGTGTTCAGCTAAATGCCAGCGCTAAACAAGACGGTAGCATTCTCGCCCAATTATTGGTGCCTAATAACGAAGGGATAGTCATGCCGATTTCTGCTGTCGCTGACGTGAACTTTGCAGCGGGACCAGCCAGTATTTTGCGTTACGACAGACAGCGCCAAATTACGCTGGAGGCTAACTTGAATCAAGCAACGTTGGGTGAAGGCTTGCAGGCAATTGAAGGCCTCCCAGCGTTTAAAAATATGCCTAAAAATGTTCAGCGTTATGACACGGGTGACGCTGAGTTGTTGAACGAAATGTTTGATTCATTTTTGATGGCATTGGTTGCTGGCACATTGATAGTGTTAGGCGTGTTGGTATTGTTATTCAGAACAGTGCTTCAGCCCGTTACGATTATGGTGGCCTTGCCGCTGTCTATCTTTGGGGCATGTTTGGCGCTTTGGCTAACGGGGGCATCACTGTCTTTACCTGCGGTAATCGGCATTCTAATGCTCACGGGTATAGTCGGTAAAAATGGTATTTTGTTAGTCGATTGCATTATTGAATCTGTTGCTATGGGCAAATCACGTCATGATGCAATCATAGAGGCAGCGCAGCAACGTGCCCGCCCGATTGTGATGACTTCCATGGCCATGATTGCTGGCATGTTTCCATTAGTATTGGGATTTGGTGCAGGCAATGCATTCCGTGAGCCTATGGCAGTCGCGGTAATAGGGGGCTTGCTAGCCTCTACCGCATTGAGTTTGTTATTTGTGCCAGTGGTGTTTGTCTTAATCGATGATTTGGAAAAATGGCTGACACCAAAATTGCGAGGTTTACTCAGCTTGTAATCATTCATCTTTCAAACAAAAAAGGCGCCTTGAGCGCCTTTTTTGTTGAGAAATAACTAGCTTAATCTTGGTGAACGATATGCCCATTCACCAGTGTGTATTTTACTTTTCCAGCCAACTCCAAACCTAAAAATGGGGTGTTTTTACCTTGGCTGACTAAGGCTTTGCGCTCGACTTTCCAGTATTGTTTTGGATCAAAGATGCAGATATCTGCATTAGCATTGATGCCGATATCACCGGCCGCAACCCCTAGAATCTTGGCTGGCGTTTGAGTGATGGTTTCGATAGCTTTTGATAAGCTAATCTTGTTTTCTTCTGCCCATTTTAAAGTGAGTGGCAATAAAAGCTCTAAACCTGTTGCACCGGCTTCTGCCTCAGCAAATGGGTAAAGTTTGGCGTCATCATCGACAGGTGTGTGGTCAGAACAAATGGCGTCTATCGTGCCATCAGCCACTCCACCAGACAAAGCCGCTTTGTCTCGCTGCGAGCGTGCAGGTGGTTTCAGATGAGTGTTAGCATCGAAGAAGCCAATATCAAAGTCGGTGAGGTGTAGGTGGTTGGCGCTGACGTCACAACTGACAGATAGCCCTGCCTTTTTCGCAGCATGCACCATTTCAACCCCTTCAGCAGTTGAAAGTCTGCATAGATGTACTTTTGCACCAGTTTCTTTAGCAATCCGCAGAATGCTGGCAATGGCTAAAGTTTCAGCCGCGCTGGGGATGCCTTTTAGGCCAAGCCTTGCTGCAACTTCACCGTCGTGAGCCACGCCTTCTTTGGCTAGGTAATACTCTTCAGGGCGCAGCCAAACTGTGAACCCGAATGTGGCGGCATATTGCATTGCGCGCCAAAGTACTTGAGTGTCGGTAATCGCGGCGTCTGCTTGTGAGAAGCCAACGCAACCTGCTTCGGTGAGCTCGCACATCTCTGTGATTTCTTTGCCTGCAAGTTGGCTAGTGAGAGCGCCCAGTGGGTACACATGCGCGAGATTAAGCTGCTTCGCCCGATGTTTAAGCATCTCAACTAAGCCAGGCTCATCTAGGACCGGGTCAGTATCTGGAGGACAGGCGAGGCTGGTGACGCCACCAGCAATTGCCGCTTGCATTTCGCTTTCTAGGGTCGCTTTGTGCTCAAAACCTGGCTCACGCAGTCTTGCGGATAAATCGACCAAGCCTGGACATACAATCAAGTTGCTTGCATCGATTGTTTGGTTGGCAGTAAATCCTTCAGGTGCTTTGCCGATGCCTGCAATTTTGCCTGCGGCAATAAATACATCTTGTTTTGCATCGATATTATTTTTTGGGTCGATTACGCGGCCATTTTTAATATGTATTTTCATGTTAGTTCCCTGCCAAGATGCTCATCACCGCCATGCGAACCGCGATGCCGTAGGTTACTTGCGGCAAGATGACAGACTGTTTGCCATCTGCGACCGCGCTATCAATTTCCACGCCACGATTCATTGGACCTGGGTGCATAACGATGGCATCTGGTTTCGCTAAAGCTAGTTTGTCGGGTGTGAGTCCGTAAGTTTTGAAATACTCTTGTGAGCTTGGTAGCATCGCGCCAGCCATGCGCTCGTTTTGTAGGCGCAGCATCATCACCACATCTACATCCTTTAAACCTGCATGCATGTCGTGATAAACATGAACCCCCAGTTTTTCAACATCCTGAGGGAGTAGGGTTTTGGGGGCGATCACACGTACCTCAGGCACACCTAATGTAGTCAGTGCATGAATTTCTGAGCGCGCGACACGCGAATGCAAAACGTCACCGACAATCGCAACGCGCAGGTTGTGCATTTCTGGTTTGTATTTGCGAATGGTGAACACATCGAGCAAGCCTTGCGTTGGGTGAGCGTGGCGGCCATCGCCAGCATTTACTACGCTGATGTGTGGCGCTACGTGTTTGGCAATCATGTGCGCTGCGCCAGATTGTGCGTGGCGCACCACAAACATATCAGCATGCATCGCCGTTAAGTTGTCGATGGTATCAAGAATGGTCTCGCCTTTAGATTGCGAGGAGGTGCCGACATTCAGTGTAATCACATCGGCAGATAGTCTTTTTGCTGCAATCTCAAAGGTGGTGCGGGTGCGGGTGCTGTTCTCAAAGAATAAATTACAAACTGTTTTGCCTCGGAGTAGCGGTACTTTTTTTACTTCACGCTCAGCTACGCCCACAAAAGACTCTGCGGTATCTAGAATTTGGTTCAGAATCTTTTTAGGCAAGCCTTCAATAGAGAGCAGGTGCTTGAGTTTTCCGTCATCTGATAATTGAGGGTTATGCATTAGGCGTTCTCTTTTAAGCTGAAATAGAATTTGCCATCGTCATGGCGCAGTAGTTGTAAGTTTTCTTGGGCATCTAAATGGGTATCAAAAGCACTGATTTGTGGTGCGATTGGCAGCTCACGGCCACCTCGATTGACCAAAACAGCTAGGGTGATGCTCGCCGGGCGGCCATAATCGAACAGTTCGTTCATGGCGGCACGGATGGTGCGGCCTGTGTAAAACACATCATCTATCAAGATGATGTGGCAGTCAGTCACATCAAATGGGATTTCAGAGGGAACGGTTTCGCTATGCAGGCCGCGCTGACTATAGTCATCCCGATAAAACGAGACGTCCAAAATGCCGTGCGCTAGATTTTTGCCTAGCATCGGTAATAGGCGCTCCATCAGCCAAGCACCGCCACTATGTATGCCAACTAAAGCAGTTTTCTCTGTGATGAGAGGTTGTAAGCTGGCGGCTAATTTACTTAGTCTCACTTTGTGCTCATTTCATGGCTAATCGTGTCAAAGTAGGATTGTAATATGACTTGGGCTGCAATTTGATCCAACATGGGTTTTTGTTTGCGTCCGCTAATGCCGATTTCTTTTAGCGATTGGCTCGCCTCTGCTGAGCTAAGGCGCTCATCAATCATCACTACTGGCAGGCCAAAACGGCCATCTAGGCGTCTTGCAAATTTTTTGCACAACAAGGTGACTTCGTGTTCTTCACCATCAAGCGTCAGCGGTAGTCCTACCACTAGGGTGCTGGGTTCCCATTCATCCACTAATTTAGCGATTTCATTAAATCGATCTTCGTTGGACTCTACATTGAGTGTGGTGAGCGGATGTGCAATGCCTAAAAGATGTTCGCCAGAAGCTACGCCGATGCGTTTTAAACCGAAGTCGAATCCTAGCACGGTGCCAGTAAAAGTAAGTTGTATCGTTTTGTCGTTGTTGATGGCTTGCAAGGGGCTGGTTGTGTGATGGCTAGGCATGCCCTGCCACCTCTGAAAGATTTGCAAAATCTAAGCCTAGTAATTGCATGGCGGCATTAAATTTCTGTTCATTCGGGATATCAAAAATCACGTTGTCTGAGGCTTTGACCGTAAGCCAAGCGTTCTTGCTTAACTCATCTTCTAGTTGGCCCGCAGACCAGCCTGCATAGCCCAATGTGATGAGCATTTTATCGGGGCCGTTGCCGACTGCGGCTGCTTCCAAAATATCTTTGGAGCTGGTGAGCGCGAGTTCGTCGTTGATGGCGATTGTGCAATCCCAATCACCCTTGGGTTGATGCAGTACAAAACCGCGTTCTACTTGGACAGGCCCACCAAAATAGGCTGTTTTTTTAGCCAGCGGTAGTTCAGAAATATTTAGATTGAGTTGCGCAAAAAGCGCTTCGAGGTTCATGGCAATTGGCTGGTTAATCACCACGCCCATTGCCCCAGTATCATTGTGTTCACAGATGTAAGTGACTGACTTAGCGAAATATGGATCTTGCATTGCGGGCATCGCAATCAGAAAGTGTCCAGTAAGATTCACATTTTCCACGGCCCGAATTGTATCCTTTTTTTGTGCTTAAGTCGACTCCAAGTAGCCAGTGACTTCTAGCCCAAAACCAGCCATGCTTGGCATTTTGCGAGGCGTTGCCAGAAGCTTCATTTTTCGCACGCCAAGATCCAGCAAAATTTGCGAGCCGATGCCGTAATTACGTAAGTCTTGTTTCTGGCGGGTGGGTTCGTCAGCATGCTGAATGCGGCTTAATAAGCTGTCTGCATTTTCATTGCGATGCAGTAGTACCAGTACGCCACATTCGGAGGCTTGGATGACTTTAATCGCCTTTAGCGTGTTCCACGAGTGGCTTTTGCTGCTGCTATCAAGCAAGTCGAATACGGATAGAGGCTCGTGAACTCTAACCAGCACTTCTTGCGCTGCGCTAGGCTGACCTTTAACCAAAGCCAAATGCGTTTCTTGCGCCATTTTGTCTGTATAAGCAATCAGGCGCATTTTGCCATAAGGGGTTTCAATATCACGCTCGGCAGATCGCTCGATTAAGCTTTCGGTTTCGCTGCGATAATGAATGAGGTCAGCAATCGTACCAATTTTAAGCTGATGTTTTTCAGCAAACGCAATCAAATCGGGTAGGCGCGCCATGCTGCCATCATCTTTTAAAATTTCACAAATAACAGCGGCAGGTTCCAACCCAGCAAGTGAAGCTAAATCACAGCCAGCTTCGGTGTGGCCGGCGCGTACCAGTACGCCGCCATTTTCAGCCTCAAGTGGGAAAATATGGCCTGGGCTTACGATATCTTTTGCGTTAGCATTTTTAGCCACAGCCGCTTGAATGGTACGTGCACGATCCGCCGCAGAGATGCCCGTTGTCACACCGGTGGCAGCTTCAATCGACACCGTAAAATTGGTGCGCATACTTGAGCCGTTGCGTTCGACCATGGAAGGCAAATTAAGCTGTTGGCAACGCGCTTCAGTTAAGGTGAGGCAAATCAAGCCTCGGCCATGTTTGGCCATAAAGTTGATATGTTCGGCGCTCGCGAACTCGGCTGCTAATACTAAATCGCCCTCGTTTTCTCTATCTTCCTCATCGACCAAAATGACCATGCGACCATGGCGAATTTCGTTGATGATTTCTTCCGTGGGGCTAATGAGATGGCTGATTTTTAATTCGCTCATGCTGGTTCACTTTCTGCGCCCCATTGCGTCATGCGCTCAACATAACGGGCGATTAAATCCACTTCTAGGTTGAGGCGACTGCCAATGCCTAAGTGTTTGAGCGTGGTATGTTCAATGGTGTGTGGGATAAGATTCATGCTAAAAATATCTTGTTCCACGGTGTTGACGGTCAGGCTAACACCATCGATAGCAATAGAACCTTTTACTGCTACATAACGTGATAGCGCATGAGGTGCACGCACCACTAATAGCCAACAATCTCCAGCGGGCTCAAATCGAACGACTTGGCCAACCCCGTCAACATGGCCACTCACCAAGTGGCCGCCTAGACGGTCGGATAGACGTAAGGCTTTTTCAAGGTTGACTTCACGCGTTGCATCCAAGCCTACTGTGCAGTTGAGCGTTTCTTTGGAAACATGGGCTTCAAACTGCGTGGCATCGACTGTGACGGCGGTTAAGCACACACCGTTGACGGCAATGCTGTCGCCAATTTTCACGTCTGACATATCGAGGGTGCCAACCTGAATGTTGAGCTTTAAGTCCTCACCTGCAGGAGTGACGGACTTAATTTTTCCTGTGGATTGAATAATTCCTGTAAACATTCCGCAATTTTAACAGAACGAGACCTTAACCCTGTTAAAATTCGATTTAATCATTATTTCTGTTGATGCCTGTTTGATGAATAAGACGCTTCTTTTTCCTTCCGAATCTAAGCAAGTTCATATTGCTCTAATTTGGTTGGCGTTGGTGGTTGTTTCGCTGTTTAGCCGATCCTATCTGCCGATTGATGAGACCCGCTACGTGACCGTAGCGTGGAATATGTATCTCAATCACGATTATTGGGTGCCTTATCTAAACGGCGATACTTATAGCCACAAACCGCCGCTATTGTTTTGGTTGATGAATATTGGTTGGCAGATATTTGGGGTGAATGAGTGGTGGCCACGTTTGTTGCCCTCATTGTTTGCGATGGGCGCTTTATTGATTACGCAAAAAATCGCTTTGCGTTTGTGGCCTGCCCAAAAAGATATTGCCTATGTTTCATCTATGGTGCTGTTGGGTAGCGGCATGTGGGCGGTTTTCACCACGGCCACCATGTTTGATATGTTGGTTGCCTTTTTCACCGCGTTGGGTGCTTGGGGCTTATTGCTTGCTTGGCAGGGTGAGCATAAGCGCGGATGGATCTATGTTGCTTTAGCGATTGCAGGCGGGCTACTGGCTAAAGGGCCAACCATTCTTTTGCAGATTTTGCCTTTGGCGGTTTTGATGCCTTGGTGGGCAGATCAATCTCAGGGACCAAATAACTTAAAGCTTTGGTATGCGCGTTTATTGCTTGCTCTAGCGGTGGGCGTACTAATTTTGTTGGCCTGGGCTGTGCCAGCCGGATTCGCGGGCGGACCTAAATATCAGCATGAGATTTTTTGGGGCCAAACCGCCGACCGCATGGTTCAGTCTTTCGCGCATCGTCGCCCAGTTTATTGGTATTTGCCCATGCTACCTATCATGTTATTTCCTTGGCTATTCGCTTTGCCTATTTGGCGATCTCTTGCAAAAGCAAAAGGCTTGATGCAAGAGGTGGGCGTGCGTTTTTGTATTGCTTGGTTTGTCCCGGTATTTATCGCTTTTAGCTTCATTAGCGGTAAGCAGCCTCATTACTTGTTGCCGATTGTGCCTGCCTTTGCTTTGTTGGCGGCGCGTGGGTGGCAAGAGCTTCAGGATATAGATTGGCTAGATCGATTGCTGCCAGCAGTTGCGGCTGTGATGGTGGGTGGTATTTTGCTTTATTTGCCAAGCTATCATCAGCATCATTACTTGGCGAGATGGGTGGAAAATATCCCGACCTTTGCGGGAATGACCATGATTCTGGGCGGTGTCTTTTTAATGCTTGCAGCTAAGCACAAAAATCAGTATCTGGAAGGCATGACCTTGTTAGGCGTTTTGGCGCTTGCTGTGCTTTATGTGGGGGTGATTCGTTCTGCTGGGGCAGCCTATGACGTGACCAATATCAGTCATCAATTAAAGATGATGCAAGATCAAAATATTCCCCTCGCCAATATTGGTAAATATCATGGGCAATTCAATTTCTTGGGGCGTTTACAAGCATCGCCTATCGAACTTAATGAGTCGCAACTAGATGCTTGGTTTGAAAAAAATCCTAATGGACGTGTAGTGATGTATTTCGATAAACAAAGACCTTTAGGGGGTCTCGTTCCTGAATATAGTCAACCATATCGCGCTTTAATTGCGGGTGTTCTAAATAAGGCGCAATGGCAAACTTGGTCTAAGCAGCCGCATGTGCCTTTAACGGTTGAGCATGATAATAACGAGTAATTAAACTTAATAAAAAATGTCGCTACTTAGTCAATTTTCAAACTTTAAAAAATCTCTGCCGTTCGAGCTTTTTATCGGCATGCGCTACACCCGCGCTAAGCGTAAAAATCATTTTATTTCATTTATTTCCATGACCAGCATGATAGGCATCGGTCTTGGCGTTGCCGCTTTGATTGTGGTGCTTTCCGTGATGAATGGATTTCAGGAGGAGCTGCGTGCCCGTATTTTAGGCGTTGCTTCACATATACAAGTGACTGGTGCGAATAACTCGCTGGAAAATTGGCCTGAAGTTGCGGATGCGGTACAACCCTCTCCGCGCGTGCTGGGTGTGGCACCTTACATCATGGCGCAAGGCATGTTGTCCAATGGGCAGGCTGTTCAAGGCGCCATTATTCGGGGCGTATTACCGAGTGAAGAGGGTAAAGTTTCGGATTTGGCTGGCCATATGCGTGCTGGTCAACTTTCAGATTTAAAGCCTGGCGAGTTTGGGGTGGTCTTGGGCGCTGAACTTGCCCAGTCTTTGGGCGTGCTAGTGGGAGATAAGGTTGTTTTAATGGCGCCACAAGGGCAATTCACACCAACAGGGGTTGTGCCTCGTATTAAACAATTTACCGTGGTTGGGACATTTCAAATTGGCATGTATGAATATGATGCTGGTTTGGCGCTGATTAATATTGAAGATGCTGGGGTGCTTTATCGGATGGGGGAACGTGTTTCGGGCATTCGTTTAAAGCTGGATGATTTATTTTTGGCGCCCCAAGTTTCTCGTGATTTATCAGTACGCTTAAGTCAGCAAGCGCAGTCATTATTTTTGACCGATTGGACGCAAGAGCACGCTAATTTCTTCCGTGCGGTACAAATGGAAAAGCGCGTGATGTTTATTATCTTGGCCTTAATCGTAGCGGTTGCGGCATTTAATATCGTTTCTACCTTGGTGATGGCGGTTACGGATAAGCGCGCAGATATCGCGATTATGCGTACCTTCGGCGCCAGTCCTCGCAGCATCATGACGATATTTATGGTGCAAGGTGCTTTGATTGGCGTGATAGGTACACTGGTGGGTGCATTTTTTGGAGTGTTGATTGCACTAAATATCAGCACAATCGTGCCGTTTATCGAGCATTTGTTTAATGTGCAATTTCTAGCTAAGGATGTTTATTACATCAGTGAATTGCCCTCGCATTTGATATGGGCAGATGTCATTTCTATCGTCGTTATGTCCTTCTTCTTAAGTTTGTTGGCTACCTTGTATCCAAGCTGGAAGGCAGCGCAGATGAACCCAGCGGAGGCTTTGCGTTATGACTAATTTCGTGCTCGAAGCTAACCATCTATATAAAACCTACACGGGCTTGGATGTCCCTGTTTTAAACGGCATTGATTTGTCACTGGCAAGTGGTGAGCAAATTGCGATTGTTGGTACTTCTGGGTCGGGTAAAAGCACTTTGCTACATTTGTTGGGGGGGCTGGATGCGCCAACAGCAGGAGAAGTTAAGGTGCTCGGCCATGCTTTGATGAAGATGAATGAAACGCAGCGAGGTGAGTTGCGCAATCAATCTTTAGGGTTTGTCTATCAATTCCATCATTTGTTGCCAGAATTTACAGCCTTAGAGAATGTGGCTCTGCCTTTATTGATTCGTCGTACAGGGCGTGAAGAAGCTTTAACGCTTGCCGCAGAGACGCTCAAAAAAGTCGGGCTTGAACATCGCCTAGAGCACATGCCTGGCGAGCTATCTGGGGGCGAGCGTCAGCGTGCAGCTTTGGCGCGGGCTTTGGTCACTAATCCTCAATGTATTTTGGCGGATGAGCCCACAGGTAATTTGGATAGGCATACTGCACACGCTGTTTTTGATTTGTTGTTAGAAATGAATCAAAGTCGGGGTGTGGGGCTAATTGTCGTCACGCATGATTTGGAGCTGGCGGCAAAGCTAAAACGACAATACAAACTGATCGATGGGCGCTTAATACCAGAGTAGTGATTTAAATGGCCATTCACGCATTAACGTTCGTTTTTGGTGTTTGGCTGTTCCAGCAAATGCGCGTCATGCCTAGCCTGTGGCTTGCGCTTTTATTCTGCCCTCTGATTTTCCTTTTTTTATTTCAACCTGCTGGTAGACGATGGCTTAGTCTTTCTGGGCTTGCTGAAAACACGGCGACGCGCTAAAGTAGCGACACCCGATTTTAGTTAATCAATGTTTGGCGATAAG
>JBDLQN010000041.1:0-8860 GCA_039800585.1 Pseudomonadota bacterium | reverse complement strand
ACTCACTAAAAACTTGTGGATAATTTGTTGGTATTTTATACGTTTTAAGTAATTAACGTTAGATGCAATTTTTACCCACAGCTTATTTACAGCTTTTGTCTAATCTCGAATCACTTGTATTAAAAACCCAATATCTCTAGCCACGGTTGTATCGTTTTGTCTTAGCTGTTCAATTTCGTCACATGCATGCATCACGGTTGTGTGGTGGCGGCTACCAAACGCTTCACCAATCTCAGGAAAGCTATGGTTGGTGAGTTCACGCGCTAATGCCATTGCAATTTGTCTGGGTCTGGCCACATTGCGAGCACGTTTTTTGCTGTACATCTCTGCCACTTTAATTTTGAAATAATCTGCGACCGTTTTTTGGATGTTTTCTATGGTGATTTGACGACCACGAACAGCGATTAAGTCTTTTAATGCCTCTTTTGCCAAGTGCAGATCAATTTGGTGACCTGTAAATTTAGACATCGCCACAATACGGTTAAGGGCGCCCTCTAATTCACGCACACTCGATCTAATTTGTTTGGCAACAAAGAAGGCGACCTCTTCGTTAAGCGCAATGTTGGCTTCTTCGGCTTTTTTGAGAAGAATCGCCACGCGCATTTCAAGCTCTGGCGGCTCAATAGCTACCGTTAAGCCCCAACTAAATCTTGTTCGTAAGCGCTCTTCTACCCCTTCGATTTCTTTGGGGTAGGTATCGCAGGTAATCACAATTTGTTTTTTAGACTCAATGAGCGAGTTGAACGCGTAGAAAAACTCTTCTTGCGTCCGTGATTTTTTGGCAAAAAACTGAATGTCGTCAATCAACAACATATCCAGTGAGTGATATAAACGCTTAAATTCATCAAACGCTTTATTTTCATAAGCCTTTACTACATCCGAAACATAGCGCTCGGCATGTAAATACTTAATTTTTGCTTCTGGGCGTAGGATTTTTAAATGGTTGCCAATAGCTTGTAGTAAATGGGTTTTACCTAAGCCCACACCACCGTAGATAAATAAAGGGTTATAAGCATGGCCGGGGTTTTCAGCAATTTGAACCGCGGCTGCACGTGCTAATTGGTTGGCTTTACCAGTAACGAAGTTATCAAATTTGAATGTTGGGTTAAGCCCAGAAGTCTCAGCCAGCACTTTTTTCTTGGTGGGTGCTTCCACACGCTGTTTTTCAGTCGTGCTTTTTGCTGGTTTTTCATCCGCTTGAGACGCTTTAATTCTTGTCTTTTGCGGACTGTTATTGATTAGGGTGTCCACACTCTTAATGTTTTCAGCTTTGTGACCGTCTAGCAGCAATACATCCACGGTAATTGCATGTGCTAATTTTTCTTTGGCAAAGTCGTTAATTCTGGATAAAAAGCGATCCTTGACCCATTGCTGCACAAACCGATTGGGCGCAAAAAGGGTTAAGGTTTGCTCTTCAACCTTAAAGTGCAGTGGTTTTATCCAAGTATTAAATTGCTGCGGAGAGAGTTCTTCTTCAAAACGCCCTAGGCAAGCAGCCCAAAAATTATCCATCGGTTGCCCGAAATCCTAAAAATTAACAACTTATTGTTTTTGATTTAAAAACTCTGAAATTCTGGAAAGAAAGAAGAGATTTTTTATTAAAATTCGCAGGCTCATTTTAGCCTGTTTAAGGAAACTTATCCACAGCCTAAGTCTGTATTTTTTATTCACTTTATCCGGTTTATTTGATAAATATTGATTGACAGCCAAGCGAGTATTGGTGTCTAATTGTGCCCCTTTAGGTATTTGAGACTTGTAAGAGTCATCGGAGAAACATAATGAAACGCACTTATCAACCATCAAAAGTTCGTCGCGCACGTACTCACGGTTTCTTGGTTCGCATGAAAACTCGTGGTGGTCGTGCAGTTATCGCTGCTCGTCGCGCCAAGGGCCGCGCTCGTTTAGCAGTTTAATTTACCTAATTGCGCGGTGATGCCGTGCATGGATTAGGTATGAATGCTAAATTCCTTGATGCTAAGCTCCCAAGCGAATTAAAACTATTAAAAACGGATGAATTTTCATCCGTTTTTAGTTTCCGCAAACGGATCGTAGCGCCTACGCTTGTAATACATTACCAGCCTAACCAGTTGGGCTTTCCCCGCATGGGCTTGGTGGTAAGTAAAAAAGTCGCACGCTTATCTGTGAATAGAAACTATATGCGTCGCGTGCTGCGTGAGTTGTTCAGAACCAATAAATCAAACTTTAATAGTATTGATTTCATTATCCGCCCTCAAAAAAGCTTTTGCGCTAAAAATTACAACGAAATTGTGCAAGAGTTTGATATGCTAGTCGGCAAATTAAATAAGAAGTAATCCTTGGTAGAAAATAGACGTGGCTAAGCTTTTATTGTTATTCATCAAAGGGTATCAGTGCTTGTTAA
Organism: Pseudomonadota bacterium; assembly: GCA_039800585.1. Classification (GTDB taxonomy): domain Bacteria; phylum Pseudomonadota; class Gammaproteobacteria; order Burkholderiales; family Methylophilaceae; genus Methylopumilus_A. The sequence goes on along the minus strand of JBDLQN010000041.1, from coordinate 6,480 downwards.
GCCCCTTTGTTGGTCAGCAATGTCGTTTTAGCCCAACTTGTTCGCATTACGCTTATGCTGCGATAGAAAAGCATGGCGCTATCCGCGGTTCTTTTTATACTATTCGCCGATTGTCTAAATGCCATCCTTGGCATGCAGGTGGTCATGACCCTATCCCCTAAATTTATTGTTAAAGACTAAAAAATGGACGTCAGAAGATTAATTTTATTTGTAGTGTTGTCATTTTCAATTTTGTTCTTTTGGAGCACTTGGCAAGAGAAACATGCAGTTAGACCTGCGTCAGTTGCGACTTCGCAAGCAGATACACCAAAAGCTGTGCCTGCGGTGACTGAAAAAGTGTTTCAGTTGGCTTCAGATAAAAGAGTGGTCGTTGAAACGGATACTTACAAAGCTGAAATTGACACGATGGGCGGTGATATTCGTCGTATAGAGTTGCTTAAGCACCATGCAGATAATTCAAACCAGCAAGATTTTGTGTTGCTTGATGACCGTCAATTACCTTTAGTTTATGTGGCGCAATCTGGCCTAATCGGCAACGATTTGCCAACGCACAAAACGGTTTTCACGAGCGCATCTTCAAACTACCAATTAAAAGCCGACCAGAACGCGCTGCAAGTGGCTTTGGAGGCGGTGAATGCGACAGGTGTAAAGGTCACAAAAACCTACACATTTAATCGTGGTAGCTATGTGGTCAAGGTGGATTACCAAATTCATAACGCTTCAAATGCTGCCATTGATCCTTGGGTGTATTACCAAATCGTGCATGACAGTGAATCTAATCAGGGCTCAAAAATGATGCCTACATTTACTGGCGCAGCCTATTTCACGGATGCGGATAAGTATAAAAAAGTTAAATTCACCGAAATGGCGAAAGAGGATTTATCTAAAACATCTAAAGATGGTTGGATAGGCTTGGTACAACATTATTTTGTAAGCGCTTGGATTCCTGCAGCACAACAATCCCGTGAGTTTTACACCAGCAAGCTGAGCGATAAAGTTTATGCTGTTGGCGCTAAGTCAGCTTTGGGCATGATTGCGCCAGGGGCTTCAAAAACGATTTCAGCTGAATTGTATATGGGTCCGCAAAGCCACGATGATTTGATTAAGGCTGCGCCTGGCTTGGAATACACAGTAGATTATGGCTGGCTTACTTTTATTGCGTCTCCTTTGTTTATGGTGCTTTCATTTATTAATGATTTTGCGCATAACTGGGGCGTGGCAATTATTCTGCTGACCATTTTAATTAAATTAGCTTTTTACCCACTGTCGGCTTCAGGTTATCGCAATATGGCCCAAATGCGTGAATTGGCGCCTCGCTTGCAAAGCTTGAAAGAGAAATTTGGCGATGACCGTCAAAAAATGCAAGAAGCGATGATGGAGTTATACAAGAAAGAGAAAATCAACCCGATGGGTGGTTGCCTACCAATTTTGGTGCAAATTCCTGTATTTATCTCGCTCTATTGGATGCTATTAGGTAGCGTGGAAATGCGCCATGCACCGTTTATGTTGTGGATTCAAGATCTTTCAGCGCCAGACACCTTGTTTGGTTATCTTCCACAATGGTTGCCTCTATTGGGCGGCATGCCAATCGGCTTGCTACCTATCTTGATGGCGGCTACGATGTTGATTCAAACCAAATTGAACCCTAAGCCAGCAGATCCAGTGCAGGCTAAGGTGATGATAGTGATGCCTATCGTATTTAGCATTTTCTTCTTCTTCTTCCCTGCTGGTTTGGTGCTTTACTGGCTAGTTAACAACATTCTGTCGATTGCACAGCAAGCTCGCATCAATCATTTGATTCATGCTGGCGCTTTAGCTAAGAAAAAAGGAAATGCAGGTCGCAAGTAACAAAACAGAGACCATTGCCGCAATTGCAACGGCTTCAGGCTCTGGCGGCATAGGCGTTGTACGTGTTTCGGGGCCTGCAGCCCAATCTATCGCGATCGAAATATTAGGTCACTGCCCTAAGCCGCGTTTTGCGGCTTACCTCCCTTTCATGGATGCTGACAATCAACTGATTGATCGTGGCATCGCTATTTATTACGCTGCGCCTAATTCTTATACAGGTGAAGAAGTCCTAGAGCTGCAGGCCCACGGCGGCCCTGCCCTTTTGCAAATCTTGTTAGGTCGTTGTTTAGCTTTAGGTGCGCGTCAAGCCGCGCCAGGTGAGTTTACGCGTCGTGCTTATCTCAATGAAAAAATGGATTTGGCACAGGCGGAAGCAGTGGCAGACGTGATTAACGCGGCGACCACAGAGGCTGCTAAGAGCGCGATGCGTTCGTTATCAGGTGAATTTTCAAATCGGATTAATGGGTTGTTAAGCCGTTTGATTGAACTTCGAATGTATGTGGAAGCTTGCTTAGACTTCCCCGAAGAGGAAATCGATTTTATTACCCAGGGTAATGTCGAGCAAAAAATCAAAGATATTTTGTTGGCCTTGCAAAAAATTTACGGTGAAGCGAAACAGGGCAATTTATTGCGCGAAGGGATGACGGTTGTTTTAGTCGGACAACCCAATGTTGGAAAATCGAGCTTGATAAACCAATTGGCGGCTGAAGAAGTCGCGATTGTGACCTCGATTGCTGGCACAACCCGAGACACTATTAAAAGTGCCATACAAATCAATGGAATACCGCTACATGTAGTGGATACAGCAGGCTTGCGGGAAACGGAAGACGAGATTGAACGCTTCGGCATTGCTCGAACATGGCGGGCTCTAGAAAACGCCAATATCGCATTATTATTGGTTGACTCAACTCACGGCATCACCGAAATCGAAAAATCGATTATAGAGCGATTGCCGAAAGATTTGCCCAAAATCTGGGTTCACAACAAGATTGACCTGAACTCAAAGTCTCCGAGTGCGGAACACATTCATCAAGAGCTGCATATTTATCTGTCAGCCAAAACCGGCGACGGTTTGGATTTGTTGCGCGAGCATTTGTTAAAGCTGATTGGTTGGCAGTCTACTAGCGAAGGCGTTTTTATGGCGAGAACGCGTCATCTTGAGGCGATTAAGCAGGTAGAACAGTTTTTGGCCGTGGGAATTCAGTCCATCAATCAATCAGAAATCGTTGCTGAAAATCTACGAATGGCGCAAGAAGCGCTGAATAGTATTACTGGAGAGTTTACGCCCGATGATTTGCTGGGCGAGATTTTTAGTAAGTTCTGTATTGGGAAATAAGCTTATTTTCTGAGTCTAGTCTTTGTTTCTCACAAAGAGTCTCAAAAACCATCTAAATGGTGCGCCCAAAATAGCAAAGGCACGATATGTTTCACGTGAAACAGTATCGCTGTTTTTTGGCTCAACTGCGTTTCTCACATCGTGCTTCACGCCCGTGAACATTGGAATAATTAAATTTTCTTTGTGAAGAATGCTTTCGGTAATCACTCCAGTAACATGAAGTGAAATAAGACCCAGCCATGCCCAAGCACTATAAAAATGCAGGTCATGCAACAACGCGGGCGCATTAAACAACCAGCCATCGTTATATACAAAGAAGCCGCTAGTGACCGTCATTAGGCCGGCAATAAGCATTAAATAGATGACAAGTGAGCCAGCAGGATTGTGTCCAACAAATGGTTTAGCTCTGCCCTGGAAGGTGCGCCAAACATACTTAACGGCGCGTTCAGGTTCTGGCGGAAAGCTTTGAAAGCTGGCATAACCAGTATTCAAAAATCCCCAAATAATCCGTGAAATGATAATGGTGCCAGCTACATAGCCAGCCCTAACGTGAATAACGCGATCCCATTCGGATGCGTGGGTATAAAATGCGATACCGAAAGCGACCACCAGCGACCAGTGAAAAATTCTGATGAGGGGGTCCCAAACGTATCGCATTTTATGGAGTGTTACCTAATTACTTAACTGACAAAAGGTAAGCAATGAAATTGCCTTTTTCTTGCGCTGTGCAATCACGGCCAATAATGTCGTTACAGTGTTTAGTAAAGTTTTTCTCAACTTTATCAACAGAAGTAAAGCGTTTGTCATTTGCTGCTGGTGCCAATGGGCGAATTGGCTTGCCAGTTACCATGTGCTTGCCATCATTAGCTGGGTTTGTTGTGTGGCATGAAGCGCAAGCCACTTGTTTACCCTTGATGGTAAGTTCACGGTTAAAGAATGCTTTGCCATCATCTACAGAAAGACCTGTAGAAGCTGGGTTAATGTTTTTAGCGATTGTTTCATATTTTGCGGCTAATTTTTGTGCTGTTTCTACATCAGCGTATGCATTTAAAGCTGATAAGCTCAAAAGTGCTGCAACGATGAATGATAATTTTTTCATTTTTTTCTCCTGTATCAATAAACTTTAAGAAGGCTTTAATATCTGGGCCCCTGTTAACCTGCTAACTAAGGAGCAATAAGCATACCAACCCGACCAGTATTATAGGGATATTATGCGAATCATGTTAACAAAATATTTCGGTTTTATTTAATTTGTAATTTGACATATGTTTCACGTGAAACATCGAGTTAAAACATGACGCGGTCAAGGCTTTAAAGTAAGATACACCCCTTTCTATTAGAAATAATCACTTGGATGCATTACACCGAGAAATTTGATGTGATTGTTGTGGGTGGCGGCCATGCGGGAACCGAGGCTGCGCTTGCTGCTGCGCGCATGGGTCAGAAAACCTTATTGCTTACCCACAATATTGAAACTTTGGGTCAAATGTCTTGCAATCCTTCGATTGGCGGGATTGGTAAGGGACACTTAGTTAAGGAAATTGATGCCTTGGGTGGCGCGATGGCGGCTGCAACTGACGAAGGTGGCATTCAATTCCGTATCCTAAACTCAAGCAAAGGCCCAGCTGTTCGTGCAACAAGAGCTCAAGCTGACCGTATTCTTTATAAAGCAGCCATTCGCCATCGCTTAGAAAATCAAGAAAATCTTTGGCTATTTCAGCAGGCAGTAGATGACATTATTTTGGATGGCGACAAAGTGGTTGGTGTCGTCACCAATATAGGCTTACGTTTCTCAGCAAAATCTGTTGTTTTGACCGCTGGTACTTTTTTGGCGGGCTTGGTGCACGTTGGTCTTAGTCACTATCAGGCTGGCCGTGCTGGCGATCCGCCAGCTGTTTCGCTGGCTGCAAGATTAAGAGAAATTGGTCTGCCAGCGGGTCGCCTCAAAACGGGTACGCCGCCGCGTATTGATGGTAGAACCATTGATTATTCGGTGATGCAGGAGCAGCCTGGTGACAATCCTGTGCCTGTATTTTCATTTTTGGGGCATGTTGATCAGCATCCTAGACAGGTTCCGTGCTGGATTACGCATACCAATGAAAAAACCCATGAGATTATCAGAAGTGGTCTAGATAGATCGCCAATGTACACAGGGGTCATTGAGGGGGTGGGTCCCCGCTACTGCCCTTCTGTTGAAGACAAAATTCATCGCTTTGCGGACAAAGAGTCACATCAAATCTTTTTAGAGCCTGAAGGTTTAGAGACTAACGAGATTTATCCAAATGGCATTTCAACCAGCTTGCCATTTGATATTCAGTTTCAATTAGTGCGCTCTATTCGCGGTCTAGAAAATGCCCATATTTTGCGCCCAGGCTATGCGATTGAGTACGACTACTATGACCCTCGAGGCCTAAAAAACTCTTTAGAAACTAAAGCCGTAAAAGGCTTGTTCTTTGCAGGTCAGATTAACGGCACGACGGGGTATGAAGAGGCTGGCGCTCAAGGTCTTTTGGCTGGCGCCAATGCGGCTTTATTTGCACAAGAAAAAGAAAGCTGGTGTCCAAGCCGGAGCGAAGCTTATCTTGGGGTTTTGGTAGATGATCTGATTACCCGTGGTGTCAGTGAGCCTTATCGCATGTTCACTAGCCGTGCCGAGTACCGTTTGCTCCTGCGTGAAGATAATGCCGACATTCGCCTAACTGAAATCGGTCGTCAGTTGGGCTTGGTGGACGATGTACGTTGGGCTGCCTTTTCGCGCAAACAAGAGGCGATTGCCAGAGAAGAAGCGCGCTTAAGATCTACTTGGGTGAAACCAGCAACGCTTCCAAAAGAGGACGCAGTTCGTGTGCTCGGTAAAGCGATTGATCATGAATATTCATTATTTGAGCTGCTGCGCAGACCAGAGGTGAGCTATGACGGGCTATTAAGTCTGCCTTTGCCAGAAGGCGCTGAACAGGCTGAGGAAGTTGCCGAGGATGTGCGTCAGCAAGTGGAAATCGCAGCCAAGTATCAAGGCTATATCGACAGGCAGCAAGAAGAAATCGAGCGTCAGCTAGATAACGAAAACACTAAGTTGCCCGAGGATATGGATTATTCGCAGGTGCATGGCTTGTCTATTGAGGTTCGCCAAAAGCTTACGCAACATAAACCGCAAACTGTGGGTCAAGCCAGCCGTATTTCAGGCGTCACGCCTGTCGCAATCACCTTGATTTTAGTTTATTTAAAGCGAAAAACACGCGCTAAAAAAATCGATCTTGATGGCGAGCAAGTGGCATGAGCCAAGCAGCTATTTTAGC
>JBDLQN010000040.1:0-8882 GCA_039800585.1 Pseudomonadota bacterium | reverse complement strand
CTAATAAGCGTAAATCATAGAGACTAAAATCTAGGGTGATTATAACAGCATCATTGCTTGCAAAGCATAAGCCGCAAGCACAAACAATTGCGGTAAAATAACGCCTAATTATCTTTACCAAAGCTTTTTTAGGAGTTTCCCGTCATGGCAACAAAACACGCCCATCTAATGATTTTAGGTTCTGGTCCCGCTGGTTACACTGCTGCCGTTTATGCGGCGCGTGCAAACCTTAAACCTGTATTGATTACTGGGATCGCACAAGGCGGCCAACTCATGACGACAACCGAGGTTGATAATTGGCCAGCGGATGCGGACGGCGTGATGGGCCCTGAACTCATGGCACGTTTCCAAAAGCATGCTGAACGCTTTAACACCGAAATGATTTTTGACCATATTCATACAACACATCTAAATGAAAAACCTATCCGCTTAGTTGGTGACAGTGGCGAATACACCTGTGACGCATTGATTATCGCGACAGGCGCTTCCGCTAAATATCTAGGCTTACCTTCTGAAGAGAAGTTTTCAGGCAAAGGTGTATCAGCCTGCGCCACTTGTGACGGCTTTTTCTACCGCAACCAAGAAGTTGCTGTAATTGGTGGCGGTAACACCGCCGTAGAAGAAGCCCTTTATCTCGCTAACATCGCAAGCAAGGTGACCCTCGTTCACCGCCGCGACACGTTTAAAGCAGAAGCCATCATGATTGATAAGCTGATGGATCGCGTTAAAGAAGGCAAGATTGTGCTTGAGCTAGACTCAACGCTAGACGAAGTGCTGGGCGACGATATGGGCGTGACTGGCATGCGCATCAAAAACATCAAAACAGGCGCAAACAAAGATATCGAATTACGTGGCGTATTTATCGCGATTGGCCACAAGCCAAACACCGATATTTTCGCAGGTCAATTGGAAATGGACGGTGGTTACATCATTACGCAAGCTGGTCGCCAAGGTAACTTCACAGCCACCAGCGTGCCTGGCGTGTTTGCCGCAGGCGACGTACAAGACCACATCTATCGACAAGCTTGTACTAGCGCTGGCACAGGCTGTATGGCAGCGCTTGATGCTGAGCGTTACCTCACCAACCTAAAATAAGTACTCGGCGAGCATGTTAGCCCATCATGAGCAAGGATGCTGAAAGTAACCACCTCCCCATCGACGATGAGGACCCAAGCAGCCTCTTTCTAGAGGCTGTTAAAGATGCTCGCCCCATCACCACTTCAAACCGCGTCTTACATCCCACAAAAAAACCCAAGCCTGTTCCACATCAACTGATGCGCGATGAGCGTCAAGCACTGGAGGATTCACTAAGTGACGGCTATTTCCCAACGCACGAACTAGAAACTGGCGAAGAACTGCTCTATCTTCGCGAAGGGCAATCCCCTTCTGTTTTAAGTAAACTAAGACGTGGTCACTGGGTCGTTCAAGCAGGGATTGATCTACACGGCATGACCAGCGATGAAGCCCGTGGCTACGTGGCAGCATTTCTAGCCGAATGTAAAAAACGTAGTATTCGCTGCGTCCGCATCGTACACGGCAAAGGTTTAGGCTCAAAAAATAAAGAGCCCGTGCTCAGAAACAAACTTCGCCATTGGCTGATGCAAAAAGATGAAGTGATTGCCTATGCACAGGCCAGACAAAACGACGGTGGGAGCGGCGCTGTGATTGTTCTGCTAAAGGCTTGATTCTTTGCAATTAAGTAAAGGTTAGCAATAAGACTTTTGTCGCAAGTCCAAGAACCCTTTGTGTTTATAATGGTCAACCACTTGGCCTAGACAGCGTTTAATGGGCAAAACAGTACTTTTTAACCTGGCAAGGCCAACCAATGTTGTTGAAAAAAATTAAATATATTTCAGCGATTAGTTTTCTACTGATTGTTTTGAATGCCCATGCGGAAGCTAATCTAGCGCATCTCTCTTTAGCGCAAGCACAGCAACTGTTTCACGAGAATAACAAAGAGCTGACCGCGGCCAAGCGCATGCTACAAGGGGTAGAGGCAAACGCAATCAGTGCCTCGCAAAAACCCAACCCCAACCTCTCACTAGGTGTTTCCAGCTTTAATCTAAACCGCTCAACGGGCAACAAGAACCCCAGCGGTAGCAACAGCTTGCAGGATCAAACCCTTAATTCGACCGTGCAGATTAGCCAGCTTATAGAACGTGGCGATAAGCGCGAATTGCGAATTGCGTCAGCACAAAACGCCGTTAAAGCATCTAATTACGATTTAAAAGATGCCGAACGACAATTACTCTTAAATCTCAATGCCGCTTACTATGATTTACTTCTCGCTCAAGAAGCAGAAAAAATCTTGGCCGGCAACAGCGCTTCTTATGAAAGAACCATCCAAGCGGCTGAGCTAAGACTAAAGGTGGGCGATATCGCCGCCAGTGACGTTGCCAGAATGCGTGTGGATTTATTAAAAGTCCAAAATGATATGCGTCAAGCAAAAGCTAATCGCGAAAAGGCGCAAACAAATCTTGCTTACATGATAGGCCAAGAAAATGATGCCTCTCAGCTGTATGCAGAAGATCATTGGCCTGCAGCCAGCAGCCAAAATTTAAACACCCCTAAAAATGTGGATGCACGCCCAGACTTGCTTGCTGCCGAGGCCCGCACAAAACAAGCAGAAGAAAATCAGCGCTTGGCAAATGCATTAAAAACGCGCGACGTCAATGTTGCCCTGCAATATCAACACTTTCCTGGCCAATTACCTGGCGCCGGAGATAACACGATTGGTGCAGCAATTAGCATCCCCTTATTTACCAACTATGAATACCAAGGCGAAATTGCTAAAGCTGAAGTTGACCTCACATCAGCCATCGAAGCCAAGCAACAAGCAAGAGCATCAGCCATCAGTGAAATTGCCCGCGCAGAAGCAGATTTAAATGCAGCTTATGAAAAAGTGTATCGTTTCGACACGCAAATTCTGACGGAAGCGCAAAAAGCGGCTGATGCAGCAGAGTTTGCTTACAATCATGGCGCCACTGGCATTACCGATTTACTTGATGCGCGCCGTGTATTACGTTCATTACAATTAGATGCCGCTAACGCCCATGCAGACTATGCAAAGGCGCTGGCGGCATGGCAAGCAGCGACAAAAACAGAAGACATTCAAAATTAATAGGCATTTGTAAGGGAAGCTCATGAAGCACGGATTCAGCGTATTAATCACCACCCTCCTAGCAGGCGTTTCGCTCACCCTGCCTGCAGTGGTTGTGGCAGGCCCAAAAGCGGCTCAAGCTCAACATGCCAATAAACCAGAAAACGAAGTCGTCCTGAAGGAAAACTCAGCACAGGAAGCTAATTTAAAAATTGAACCTGTGACTGAAATGATTGCGCCAACGACAGAGCCTCTTAACGGCAAAATCAGTTTTGACGAAAACTATACTTCACGCATTAGCTCCCCCTTGCTGGGGCGTGCTGTCAAAGTACAAGCGCAACTCGGTGACCATGTAAAAGCTGGACAAGCTTTACTGACCATCGACTCGCCAGATTTGGGCTCTGCCATCGCAGATTATCGCAAAGCGAATGCCGATTTAGAGCTTAAACGAAAAGCTTTGGAGCGTAGCCAAATGTTGTTAGAAGGTGGAGTTATTGCGCACAAAGAGTTCGAATCTGCCCAAGCTGATATGGCGCAATCGCAAGCTGAAGCGGAACGCACTAAAGCACGGCTACATAATCTCGGCACTGACCACGCAGCATTGGGAAGTGAAAGCTTTATCCTTAAAGCGCCGATGGCAGGCATGGTTGTTGACCGCCAAATCAATGTCGGCAATGAGGTGCGCCCTGATGCCCCTAATCCCTTATTTACAATCACCAACCCAGATCACCTCTGGGCGATTATTGACCTACCTGAACGTGACCTTAATAAAGTAAGCCTTGAGCAACACCTTAGCATTAAGGTTGATGCTTTTCCTGAGGAAGAATTTCACGGAAAAATCCAATCCATAGGCACGATGCTAGATCCTGTTAGCCGCCGCATTCAAGTACGCTGCTCTGTCGATGGCAAGGGTAAATTACGCCCAGAAATGTATGCGCGTATTACCCCGCTCAACATGACCCAGCAAAAAGTGATCCGCTTACCCAATAGTGCGCTCATTACAGAAGGCTTATATAGCTACGTCTTTGTAGAAACGAGCCACGGTCACATCCAAAAACGCCGTGTCACGCTAGATTTACAAGAGCGTGACTACGCCACCATCAAAGAAGGCTTAAAAGCAGGTGAACGCGTGGTCACCAAAGGGGCGATTTTGATTAACTCAGAATTGGCTGCAGGCAAATAATGCTAGAAAAACTAATCACTTTTTCGCTGCAACAACGTACCTTTGTCCTGATTGCAACGTTTATTCTTGTGATTGCTGGGATTGTATCTGTTCAAAACCTACCCATAGAAGCTTTTCCAGACGTTGAGGATGTCCACGTTGGCATCGTGACACAAGTACCAGGCCTCGCTCCTGAAGAGGTTGAGCGTGTTGTCACGCTGCCCATTGAGCACGGCATGAGTGGTGTGCCGCATTTAACACAAATGCGCTCTGTCTCTATTACTGGCTTATCCGTTGTAACACTCACGTTTTCCGAAAAAACAGATGATTATTTTGCGCGTCAGCAAGTCTTAGAAAAGCTACAAGCAGTCAACCTTCCGCCTGGCTATCAGCCAACCCTAGCGCCTCTAACTACCGCTGTAGGTGAGATTTTCAGGTTCTTAGTTGATGCGCCTAAAGATATGCCACAACGTGAAATACGGGCAATTCAAGACTGGCAAATCATCCCTGTTCTCCGCACCGTACCAGGCGTTGCTGATATTACGAGTTTTGGTGGCGCGGTTAAAGAATATCAAGTCAAACTAGATCCATATCTACTTAAAAAATATAACATCAGCATAGACCAAGTGAACCAAGCGCTCAGCAATAACAGTAGCAATGTTGGTGGCGGCTTGATGCACCGAGGGGATGAGTCACTCGTTGTGCGCTCATTAGGCTTATACCACTCACTGGATGATGTTGCCGAAACGGTGATCACATCAACTGCTGGCAAACCGATTTTGGTCAAAGATGTGGGCCAGGTGCTTATAGGCGACCGCCCTCGCTCAGGTGTCGTGGCGTTTAACGATCAAGATGATGTCATTGAAGGCATTGTGTTGATGAACAAAGGCCAAAACCCAGCCAAAGTGATTGAAGCTTTAAAAGCAAAAGTAGAGGAAGTAAACGCCAAGCTGCCGCCAGGCGTCAAAATCAAACCATTTTATGACCGCACCAGCCTGATTCATCATACCGTCCACACCGTGACTGAAAACATGATTGTGGGGGCTATTTTAGTGGTAGCTATCTTAATTATCTTTTTACGTAACTGGCGTGCAGCGCTGATTGTGGCCGCCATTATTCCCCTTTCACTCCTGTTTGCTTTCATCGTGATGGATATGCGCGGTGTATCAGCAAATCTCATCTCGTTAGGCGCCGTCGACTTCGGGATTATTATCGATAGCGCTGTGGTGCTTGTAGAAGCACTGATGGTGAAACTTGCGCTTGCCCAAGTAGATGAATTTCCTCATCACGGCACATACTCATGGCGCATTACATCCCTTAAAAACACGGCTATTGAAATGGGCCGCCCTATCCTATTTTCAAAAGTGATTATTATTTTGGCTTTTCTGCCAATTTTCACTTTCCAGCGTGTCGAAGGAAAAATATTCTCCCCCATGGCGTTTACCCTGAGCTTTGCTTTGCTGGGCTCAATTTTATTAACACTCACACTAGTACCTGCATTGATGTCCTATTTAATGCGTCGAACCGATATGGCGGAAAAACATAGCGCTTGGATGCACAACATTCAAGAATGGTATCGCAGCATTCTGCTCAAGGTTGTTAAAATTCGCTTACCCGTCATCGTCGCATCGGTTTCCTTACTGGCACTCTCGATTGCCCTATCTCCTTTACTAGGCTCTGAGTTTTTACCTAAGCTTGATGAAGGTAATATTTGGCTCACAATCAGCATGCCTCCTTCTACAGGCTTGGAAAAAACCAAAGAAATCGAACGCAATATTCGCCAAGTGCTGACCAGTTATCAAGAGGTTAATCTAGTGGTTAGCCATGTTGGACGCCCTGATGATGGCACCGACCCCAAAGGACCAAATAACATTGAGATTTTGGCCGACTTAAAACCCAAAGACACCTGGAAATTTAGTGATAAGGATGCCCTAATCACTGATATGTCAACCAAGATACATCAGATTCCTGGTATTCCAACCAACTTCTCTCAAGTGATTCAAGACAACGTCGAGGAAGCGCTGTCTGGCGTTAAAGGTGAAATCTCAGTCAAAGTTTTTGGTCCGGATTTGGCAGTTCTTGAAGATAAAGCCGATCAAATTGTGAGCGTTTTAAATTCAATTAAAGGGGCTACTGACGTTGCGGCCATTCGTATTTCAGGTAACTCTGAACTTGATATCGCTTTAGATCGCCAAAAACTTGCCCGCTACGGGATGAATGTGAGTGATGTAAACGCTTCTGTACAGACAGCCTTAGCTGGCACTGCTGCCAATACGTTTTATGACGGTGACCGTCGCTTTGACGTGACATTAAGACTGGCAAGAGAGTACCGCGACGCACTAGATGATATTAATCAGCTACCAATCGCCTTACCAAATCATGTAGGCACTATCCCTTTAGGCGAAATTGCTGACGTAACGATTAAACAAGGCGCTTCAAGAGTGGCGCGTGAAGGCGTTTCTCGCATCGTAGCGATTAAAGCTAACTTAATTGACCGCGACCAAGGTAGCTTTGTAAAAGAAGCCATGTCTAAGGTTAAACAGCAAGTCAAACTGCCACCTGGCTACAGCATGACGTGGGGCGGTCAGTTCGAAAATCAACAGCGTTCAATTAAGCGCTTGAAGGTGATTGTGCCACTTTCATTAATGCTTATTTTCGTGGTCTTGTTTAGCGCATTCCGCTCTGTGCTCAACGCCTTGCTTGTGCTGCTCATGATTCCATTCACCTTGATTGGTGGCTTTGCTGGATTAGGTTTGGCTGGCCTGCATCTGTCAATTTCTGCTGCGGTGGGCTTTATCGCCTTAGCAGGGATTTCCGTGCAAAACGGTGTGATTATGCTAGAACAGTTCAAGCACTTGATATTAGAAGGTCACAGCGTTGCAGAGGCAGTCATGGAGGGCGCAGTCATGCGTTTGCGCCCTATTTTGATGACAGCCCTAATGGCGGGATTAGGTTTGCTCCCAGCAGCCCTCTCTCACGGCATTGGCTCGGAAACTCAGCGTCCATTTGCTGTTGTCATTGTGGGTGGTTTAGTGACGGCGACTATTTTTACTTTGCTGTTGTTGCCCCTGCTATTCCCGCTTTTCTCTGACGAAGCAAAAAGCAAAAAGTGGAAGGGTGATGACCAGTAGCGATTAGTATAGTGCCTTAGGCTTGCTCAATTAAACAAACAGCCTCTGCCGCAATCCCCTCGCCTCGGCCTGTGAATCCAAGTTTCTCGGTAGTCGTTGCTTTGACGTTAATGCGATTTAATTCAACGCCACAGTCACTTGCGATGTGAGCGACCATTTGTGGAATATGGGGTGCCATTTTGGGAGCTTGGGCGATGATGGTGGCATCAATATTACCCACAGAAAATCCTGCATCTTTCAGCAAGGCAATCACTTTTCTCAGCAACGCTCTTGAATCAGCGCCTTGATATTGCGCATCTGTATCTGGGAAATGACGCCCGATATCACCCAGTCCAGCAGCACCTAGTAGCGCATCACAAATCGCATGCAATAAAACATCCGCATCCGAATGGCCAAGCAAGCCTTTATCATGGGCGATTTCAACGCCACCGATGATGCATTTCCTGCCTTCAACTAGCTGATGAACGTCAAAACCATGGCCGATTCTTATCATGCTTTTCTCCTACGCCAGAGGCTTGTCTGCAGCGATAATCGCTTCTAATAAAGCTAAATCTTGAGGGTAAGTCACTTTCATATTGCGCAACTGGCCAGTCACCAACTTAGGCTGATATCCTAACGCTTCGACTGCCTGTGCTTCATCTGTAGGCGCTTGGCTGGCTTTAAGCAGCGCCTCTTTTAATAGTTCATAACGAAACATCTGCGGGGTTTGTGCCCGCCAAAGATTCTCTCTAGGCTCTGTTTTGGCAACGCGCCCAGCGCTATCAGCACGCTTTAAAGTATCCGCTACTGGAATGGCTAATAGACCACCTACGCTATCTTCAGCAAGCTCATTTAACAAATGATTAAGCAAGTCAGCAGTCATGCCTGGACGGGCCGCATCGTGCACCAACACCCAATCTTCAGCTTGGATATTCGCACTGGCATTTAACCCATTGAGCACGCTTTCTGCGCGGGTTTCTCCACCACATTGCAAGACTGTTAACTTGGGATGGTGAAGCGCATTTTTTGCCCAGAAATCATCCTCTGGGCTTAGCACCAAAATCACTGAATCGATGCGACTAGCATTTAGAAAAACTTCTAAGGCCCAATGCAAAATCGGGCGACCTAAGAGTGGTAAATATTGCTTAGGGAGTTGGCTTTCCATGCGGCTGCCATGGCCAGCCGCTGGAATAAGTGCGTGAAATTTTGCCATGAATGCGGTGTGAACGCTTAAGCGAGTAATGCGTGATGTTGAAGCACCGCCTCTTTAACCAAAGGTTGTAAACCTTGGGCTGAAGCTTGCGCATGCTCAATAAGTTGTAAACGCATATTCAAAGCCCAAAAGCGCTTGATATGCATCACGATATCTTTCTTTGCCTGCTCGGTATCAGGATATGACTTAAAGAAATCGCCAATCTGATTTGCCATTGTGACTAAATGCCCAATATCCATTCACTTCTTCCTTCAACTATCTAATTCGTTGTGGGTGGGTGTACACCACATATTGTTC
>JBDLQN010000039.1:0-8905 GCA_039800585.1 Pseudomonadota bacterium | reverse complement strand
TGCCCCAGATTTCGTCGTCAATTTCTTTAAAGGCGCGGCACCCGAAGGCGGCTACTACACCGTTTTAATTCTGACAGTCACTACTTATGTGGCTGGTGGTTTGGCAAGAGAGCAAATCTGTTTGTTTGCTTGTCCTTATGCGCGTTTCCAAGGCGTGATGTACGAGCCTGACACATTAGTCGTTGCCTACGACACCAAGCGTGGTGAAGGTGAAAAAGGGCGCAGTGTGCCTGCGCAAGGCCTAAAAACGCTAGAAGAGCGTCAAGCTGCTGGTCGTGGCGACTGTATCGACTGTGGCTTCTGCGTGCAGGTTTGTCCGACAGGCATTGATATTCGTAACGGCTTGCAATACCAATGTATTTCTTGTGGCTTGTGTATTGATGCATGTAACAACATTATGGATTCAGTGGGCTTCCCACGCGGTTTAATTCGCTACGATACACAACGCAACATGGCCAGTGATAAACCTCACAAGCCACAAATTATGTGGAAGCGCTTTAAGGTGCTGGGCTATGCCTCTGCGCTGGTGCTAATGACCAGTCTTTTGGCCTATAACATTGGGCAAAGAAAAGCCATTGAAGTGAATGTGCAGCAAGTGCGTCAGCCACTTTTTGTGACTTTGTCTGACGGTTCAGTCCGCAATCGCTATATGGTGCATATCGTCAATAAAAATGAGGCGGATAAGGTTTACACCATTACCGCACAAGGTGTTCCTGCCGAAGCGGTAGATCTTGGAAGTATTTCCGAAGTGAAGATTCGTGCGGGTAAAGCTTTAGGCATTAACACCAAGGTGACGTTAAGTCATGAGCTTGCGGAACACACACACGAGTTTGACTTTGTCGTGACGGAAGTAGGCACAGGTGAAAAGGTCAATGTGCATGCAAGTTTTAATAGCCCAAAAGATTAAGATAGGGATTGAGAATGGCTGAAATGACACTTACAGAAACCCTATTTGGCGGGCTTCTACTCACGATTCTGATTTTCTTTACCACCAAGAAGATCGGCGTTGCCAATTTCTGGTCAGGTGTTTTGGGCGCTGTACTCCCATTTTTGGCTTATCTTTATTACGCGAGCTCAAACTGGCCTAGCGGCGACATTTTAGCTATTCACTTTGTCGTGTATTTGGCCTCTGCCGCGGTGTTGGTGGTGTTCTGGAAAGGCAAGACGGATAAGGAAGCGATGCATTGGGCGCCTAAACTGATGATTGCTTTCTTCGTTTTTTTGGTGGTGCTCATGGCGATGTTTATTTCACTTTCTTCGCAAGGGGTTCCAGGCCCGTTTGCCAAACTGTTTTTACCTAACTCTGAAGGCAAACATATTCACACTGGGTTCCCTGGGGTGATTCCGCATGAGCGCAATAAGCTGTATGAGTCATATGTAAAAGAGGTTGAACAGCAAAAAGCTTTAAGCTGGTCAGTTGACGTGTCGGGCATGAATGCCATTAAAGTAAACACCCCTGCTGAACTGACTATTCGACTCTCGGATAAAGACCACCATGCCATCCATGGCGCGACCATTAGCATCCAGTTTTGGCGTATGGCAAAAAGTACGGATGACGTAAAAGTTAATTTTATTGAAGCCTCTGAAGGCCTATATAAAGCGCAAGTGAGGTTGCAGGATAAAGGCTTGTGGCTGACCACCTTGGAAATTGAAAATGGCGGGCAAAAATACAGCGCGAAGCAATCCATTTCTGTTGAGACTAACTAAGTCTTTTTCATGCAAAATGCCGTCATGCCATCCTCTGACGACACCGTTTTAGATTCTTCCTGTTTCCATTGTGGCTTGCCTGTTCCTTCAGGCACGCACTTTTTTGCCAAAGTCTTTAATCAAGCGCAGGCCATGTGCTGCTTGGGTTGCCAGTCAGTGGCTGAATCGATTGTAGATAACGGTCTAGAAGATTACTACAAACATCGTACTGAATTGCCTAAGACGGCTGAAGAGCTGGTGCCAGAGGCTTTGCGTCAACTATCCTTGTACGATCACCCAGAAGTGCAAAAAAGCTTTGTGATGGAAGCGGCAGGCGACATCAAAGAAGCCTCATTGATTCTCGAGGGCATCACCTGCGCCGCCTGTATTTGGCTTAACGAGCGTCATTTAACACAGCTTCCTGGGGTGTTGAGCGTTTCAGTCAATTACAGCTCACAACGTGCGCGTGTTCGTTGGAATGAAACGCAAATCAAACTGAGTGATATCCTCGCTGAAATTAACAAAATCGGTTATCACGCCCATCCATTTAGCGCACAACAACAAGATGCGATGCGTCAGCAGCAGCGTAAATCTGATTTTAGACGCTTGGCGGTCGCTGGCTTGAGCGCAGGGCAGGTGATGATGATTGCCGTGGTGCTTTATGCAGGCCCCAATCAAGGCTTGGAATTTGCCACGGCGCAGTTGTTTAAATGGTTTAGCTTGGTGCTGACCATCCCAGCGATTAGTTATGCGGCTTGGCCTTTTTATCGTTCCGCTTGGCGCAGCATTAAAAACCAACAAATTGGCATGGATGTGCCGATTTCGTTGGGGATAGGCACAGGCTTTTTGGGCAGCATTTGGGCGACACTGAATGGGCAAGGTGCGGTGTATTTTGACACGCTTACCATGCTAATTTTCTTCTTGCTGGGCACGCGTTATTTGGAGCGCAATGCACGTGAAAAATCGATAGAAGCGGCCGAAAATTTATTACGTCTAGCCCCAGTCATGGCGACCCGCTTGCAGGGCGACCAGCAAGTATTAGTGCCCGTCATGGAGCTTAATTTAGGCGACATTATCTTGGCTAAACCTGGAGAAACTATCGCGGCTGATGGCATTGTCGTTTCAGGTGAAAGCAGTGTGGATGAATCGCTTTTGACTGGAGAAAGTCGTCCGCTGGCTAAATCTCAAGATAGCCAGGTGTATGCCGGCAGCATCAATTACGAAAGCCCGCTGTCTATTCGGGTGACAGCCGTCGCTGAAAATACCATGTTGGCAGGCATTTCTCGTTTGCTGGATAGAGCGCAGGCTGAAAAACCAAAACTGGCAGAAACGGCTGACCGCGTGGCGGCTTATTTCACCACTATTTTATTAGCCGTTGTGCTGGCGGTTGGTTTGATTTGGTGGCAAATTGAGCCAGACCGCGCCCTAGAAATTATTCTCACCATACTCGTGGTAAGTTGCCCTTGTGCTTTATCCTTGGCTGCGCCAGCAGCATTTGCCGCAGCGGGCTCACATCTCGTACAGCGTGGGGTTCTTTTGACGCGTGGTCATGCGCTAGAAACCTTGGCCAAGGTTACGCATTTTGTGTTTGATAAAACGGGCACCTTGACGCTCGGGCAACTGAATATCACGCAGATTATTCCTTACACTCAATTAAGCGCAGAAGCCTGTTTGCAGCTAGCCGCAAGTCTAGAGAAAAATTCAGAGCACGCACTCGCTAAAGCCTTTTTAAAAGCGCAGGGCAACCGTCCATTATTGGATGTGAGTGATGCCAAAAATATTCCAGGCCAAGGTATTTCGGGTTTTATAAATGGCCGTCAATTAAAACTCGGCAATGCCAAACTTAACCAACTCGACATACAAAAATTGCCTAAGGTAGAACAGGGTGCCAGCGTTGTTTGGTTAAGCGACCACGACACCTTGCTTGCAGCTTTTGTTTTGGCTGATCAGCCAAGGCCAGAGGTAGGTGAACTGATAAGTGCTTTAAAGGCGCAAAATATCCAAGTGACCATTTTAAGTGGTGATGCCGAATCTGCTGTGTCGCATTTCGCAGAGCGTATCGGTGTAGATGACTGGCGAGCTGCTTGCTCGCCAGAAGATAAACTTAATTACTTGCACCAACTTCAAGCTCAGGGCGAAGTCGTCGCCATGGTGGGTGATGGTATTAACGATGCACCAGTATTGGCAGGCGCTCAAGTTTCTATGGCCATGGGTAGCGGAACCCAGATGGCGCGTGCCACAGGCGATGTGGTGTTGCTTACCGAACATTTAATGGGAATTGAACATGCTTTGGAGACTAGCCGTTTTGGCATTACCGTTATCCGCCAAAACTTTATCTGGGCAATTGCTTACAACCTCCTTGCTTTGCCGTTTGCCGCCACAGGCTGCCTAAGCCCGTGGATGGCTGCTATTGGCATGTCTGTCAGTTCTTTAATTGTGGTGCTGAATGCGTTGCGATTAAAGTAGCTTAAATCTGGTGCAGCCTAGATTTGATGCAGTTTGGCCGACCAAGTCTTTAATTCTTTTTCCGCGGTTTTGTAATCTGGATAAATCTTTTCCACCATGGCCCAAAACTTGGCCGAGTGGTTCATCTCTTTTAAGTGCGCCAATTCATGTGCGACAACATAGTTAATGATGTGAGGCGGCGCTTGTAATAGTCGCCAATTCAGGCGAATCTCTTGCCTGCTGTTGCAGCTGCCCCAGCGTGAGCGGGCATTAGATAGAAATAAAGCTGGGGTGGGCACCCCTAGTTTTGCGGCCAAAATTTCTAGCCTGCGACTAAAGTCAGTTAAGGCTTGTTTGCGGTACCACTGAACGACTTTTTTAGCGATTTGCGGGGCGTTTTCTGGTTGAGGTAGTGCAACCCTTAATAAACCGGGTGTGTAGTCCACAGCGCGATTTGCGCTGTCTGGCTCCACAGATAAAGTCACTTCATTGCCCAGCAGTAACAGACTAGCGCCATCTTTCCATTCAAAAGCGGGCAAGGCATTTTCTTGTTGGGCTTTGAGTTTGTTTTGTATCCAGTCGATTTTGCTCATCAACATGGACTCAAGCTGTGATTGTGAAATCCGCTTGGGCGCATGAACAATCAATCCTGCTTGATTGATTTTAAGCCCAACAGTGCGGCGGGGACGGCGTTCTAATTGGTAAGGAATGCGTTCGCCGTTAGGAAGAAATAAATGGGCTTGTTCGGCTTGGGGCATAGACTCAAAGCATTAACGATTTTTAAGATGAGGCATTTCACCCTCAATCCAGTCTTCTACCATTTGATTAAGTGCATCAGGTTTCATGCCAGTGCTATCGATCGCTTTGCCGATGCTGACGGTAATCACACCAGGGGTTTTGTTAAATGCGTTTTTGCGCCAAAACTCGCCAGCATTGTGCGCCACTGGCACGACTGTAGCTTGGGTATGCGTTGCTAGCCAAGCACCGCCAATGTGGTATTTGCCTTTTTTGCCCGGCGCGATGCGCGTACCTTCCGGAAAAATGACGACCCATAGTCCACGGGATAATCTGTCTTTGCCTTGCTCAACCATTTGCTTAAGGGCTTCGCGGCCTGCTGCACGATCAATGGCGATTGCTTTGAGCGCGGCAAATGCCCAACCCAAAAAAGGAATCAGTAATAGGCTGCGTTTCATCACCCAAATTTGGGGTGGAAAAATTACTTGGAAGGCAATCGTTTCCCAAGCAGATTGGTGTTTAGCTAAAACGATACAAGCGTGATGGGGGATATTTTCTTTACCGATTACGCGGAAACTTAAACCGCAAGTGACTTTAAGCCAAAACATGGCAAGATAGGCCCAGCTGCTGATAATGCGAGAGTGCAGCACAGCGGGTAGTGGAAACAACAAAATCGCTAACACGGAAAAAATAGGCGTGATGACCAACATGCCTAGATTAAATAAAATCGAGCGTATTAAACTCATTCGGCTATTTAATCCTTTTCGCTATTCCGAAATAATGTGTTGAACGGCTTCGGCTAAATTGGCAAATACCAAAGTGCCTTCTGGCAAGCCACCAGCGGCAAGCGTAGCTTCACCTTTGCCTGTTCGAACCAGGATAGGCTGCATACCCAACGCGGCCCCTGCTTGCAAATCACGCAAGGCATCTCCCACAACAGGTACTTTTTTCATGTCCATGCCAAAACGACGGCCAATTTCTTCCATCATGCCGGGTTTGGGTTTGCGACAATCGCAGTGGTCATCAGCGGAATGTGGGCAATAGAAAATGGCATCTACACGGCCACCTAGAGCATTTAAGGCGCGGTGCATTTTGTCGTGAATAGCGTTCAGTGTCACCATATCAAACAGGCCTCGACTAATGCCCGATTGGTTGGTGGCAATCGCTACGCGGTAACCGCTTTGGTTAAGAAGCGCGATGGCTTCTAAGCTGCCAGGAATCGGCACCCACTCGTTGGTGTTTTTAATAAAGTGTACGGAATCCACATTGATGACGCCGTCTCTATCTAACACCACGAGTTTCATGTTTAGGCTGCCAGTTTAGATAAGTCAGCCACGCGGTTCATGGCCTGATGGAGCGTGGCTAATAAACCTTGGCGATTGGCTTTTAGCGCAGGGTCTTCAGCATTGACCATCACATGGTCAAAGAAGTTATCCACGGGCGCTTTGAGCGCGGCAAGGGCTTTGAGTGAGTTGGTGTAATCGCCTTTTTCAAACAAAGCATCTGCCTCTGGTTTGATTTTGGCTAGTGCAGCAGCCAATTCTTTTTCGGCGGCTTCTTGCAGTAAAGCGTCGTTGATTTTTGCTTCAACATGACCTTCGATTTTCTTCAAGATATTGCCGACACGTTTATTAGCCGCGGCAAGCGCAGGTGCCTCATCTAAGCTTGAGAAAGCACGAACGGCCTCTAGGCGCTGCGGGACTTCGCTCAACAAACTTGGATTGAGCGCCAATACCGCTTCAACCTCTTGAGCGCTTGCGCCTTGTTCGCGCAGGTTGACGCTGAGTCGGTCAAAACAGAATTCAGTAATGGCGTTGATATGCTCTGCTTTATTGGCTGAATCTACATTGAATTGTGCTAAAGCGGTTTCAATCAGTTCGCCAAAAGAAATGGCGAGTTTGCCTTCTATCAGCATACGCAAAATACCTAAGGCTTGGCGGCGTAAGGCAAATGGATCTTTGTCGCCAGTTGGTTTTTCACCTATGCTAAATAAGCCGACTAGCGTTTCTAATTTGTCTGCTAAAGCCACGGCGACACCAACAGTATTACGTGGCAATTCATCGCCCGCAAAACGTGGTTTGTAGTGGTCTTCAATCGCGAAGGCGATGTCGTTATCTAGTTGCTCATGTTGCGCGTAGTAACGGCCCATAATGCCTTGCAGTTCAGGAAACTCACCCACCATATCCGTGAGTAAATCCGCTTTTGAAAGCTGTGCTGCTTGCTCTGCTTTTGCTGCCAAATTGGCATCGCCAATTTTCGCGGCAATCGCTTTCGCTAAATTGCTCACACGTTTCGAGCGCTCTGCTTGGCTACCCAATTTGTTGTGATAAACCACTTTTTCTAAGCCAGCAAGACGTGAAGCCAAAGTCTTTTTGCGGTCTTGATCAAAGAAGAATTTTGCATCCGCCAAACGAGGGCGTACCACGCGTTCGTTGCCGTCCACCACTTTGAATGGATCGGCTGGGCTGATGTTAGAAACGATGAGGAATTTATTGGTGAGCTTGCCGCTAGCATCCAACAACGGGAAGTATTTTTGATTGGCCTTCATGGTCAAAATCAAACACTCTTGAGGCACTTGCAAAAATTCGCTTTCAAACTGACCTAAAAGCACATTTGGGCGCTCAACCAACGCAGTCACTTCGTCTAGCAAGTCATCATCTTCGATGGGCTTTAAGCCTTGTTTTTGTGCAGCAGCACTGAGTTGATGTGCGATTTCAGCGCGGCGCTTCTCAAAACTAGGAATTACTGCACCTTCATTTTGTAATTGGGTTTCGTAGCTATCGGCATCTTTTAACACCACAGGCGAAACGCTGGCTTCAAAACGATGGCCTTGCGTTTGATTGTTGGCATTAAGGCCAAGCACACTCACAGGCACTACTTTGTCACCATGCAAAGCCACTAAACCGTGGGCTGGACGCACAAAATTCACGCTATCCCAACCATCGCTCAATTGGTAAGTCATGACCTTAGGAATCGGCAATTTGGCTAAGGCTTCTTCAAGCGCTTTTTGCAGGCCTTCAGCCAGTGAAGCGCCTTTCGCTAAGGCGTTAAAAAATAACACGTCAGTTTTGCCGTCGTTTTCGGTTTTAAGGTCACCCAAGACGGACTCGTCTGCGCCTAGCGCGTTTAACTTTTTAATCAATGCTGGTGTGGCATTGCCGTTAGCATCCAAGCCCACGCTGACGGGCATCAATTTTTGCGAAACCGCTTTGTCATCAGCCTGCGCTGATACATGGCTAATTTGTACCGCTAAACGTCTTGGTGAAGCGTAAGCGACAAATTCACTATTATTCGCTGTGAGTTCTTGCGCTTTTAGGCTTTCAAAAATGCTGTTAGCAAAGGCGTCACCTAATTTTCTTAAGGCTTTAGGAGGCAGTTCCTCAACAAATAATTCGACTAATAAGTTGTTGCTCATGCCACTGCCTTTTTGTTGTTTTGTTCGAGTTGCGCCAATACTTCGTCTGCCCAAGCCTTAGGAGCCATTGGGAAGCCAAGCCTTGCGCGGCTGTCTAAATAAGCGGCGGCAACGCTGCGGGCAAGGTTGCGAATGCGGCCAATATAAGCGGCACGTTCAGTTACTGAAATAGCGCCGCGTGCATCTAGCAAGTTGAATGTGTGCGCCGCTTTCAGCACTTGCTCATAAGCGGGCAAAGCCAATTTGTTTTCGATCAGATGCTGCGCTTGTTTTTCGTGCGCATTAAAAGCGGTGAGTAAAAATTCCACATCGCTATGCTCAAAGTTATAAGTCGATTGCTCAACTTCGTTTTGGTGGAATACGTCACCGTATTTCACATCAGCAGCGCCGTTAACGCCTTTGGAATACACCAAGTCATACACGTTATTCACGCCTTGCAAGTACATGGCAAGACGCTCTAGACCATAAGTGATTTCACCAGTAATTGGCTTGCAGTTAATGCCGCCCACTTGTTGGAAATAGGTAAATTGGGTCACTTCCATGCCGTTTAGCCAAACTTCCCAACCTAAGCCCCATGCGCCTAGTGTTGGGTTTTCCCAGTCATCTTCTACAAAGCGGATATCG
>JBDLQN010000038.1:0-8919 GCA_039800585.1 Pseudomonadota bacterium | reverse complement strand
GTCAGCTGCAAAGTCGCATGACGCATGGTCGCCTGAATTAACTCTTGCTCCGCTTTACCCTGCTCGGCCAAGGTCACATGCAGTTTCTCTAAAACAGTTTCACGAGTTTGAGCTAGGCTAGCGTTCTGTGCCAGTTGCAAGGCTTGCATCGCTTCGCGGGTTTGAGCAAGTTCCTGAGCCACAGCGGTTCTTAATCGCTCGCTGGATTCTTGTGAGGCTGCATTTAAACGGTCGCCCAATTTATTTAAGCCATCATTTAAATCGGTAATCATAGCGCGATGCTTTTCTTCAAGCTGATTTAAGAGCACGGTGTCGGCGCTATTTGCCTTTTGCTTTGAAACCAGCCAAAGCAAAAGTAAAAGACAGGCAACTAATAAGAAAATGAAAAGAAGTTCCATGCCCTCGATTATACCTATTCTAAAGATGGTGAGGGATACCGCGAAATATTGTAGAATCGCTAGAAATGCAAAGCGCGGCGCCTGATTACGAAAAAGCCGCCAGTCATACAGAACATTGAGGAGAGCTTCGTGAATATTCAAAGTCATATCGTTGATTTACCCACCCCTACCGGCGTGATGCGCACTTATGTCCACCGCCCAGCTGGCGAAGGCCGCTATCCTGCGATTTTGTTTTATTCAGAAATTTTCCAACAAACTGGCCCGATTGAACGCGCGGCTCGTTTTATGGCAGGTCATGGTTATGCGGTGTTAGTACCTGAGGTTTTTCACGAACTTAATCCTATCGGCACAGTGCTTGGCTATGATGATGCAGGCCGAGATAAAGGCAACGCTGATAAGGCAGCGAAGGACGTACAAGGTTACGACACTGATAATGCCGCATTGATTGAATACGCAAAAAAACAAGCTTGGTGCACGGGCGACATCGGTGCCATGGGCTTTTGTATTGGTGGTCATTTAGCTTTCCGTGCCGCCTTGCAGCCACAAGTAAAATCAACCGCTTGTTTCTATGCAACCGATTTGCATACCCAAGTCATTCCAAACAAACCAGGCCAACACAGCATGGAGCGTTTAAATGA
The DNA here is from genome assembly GCA_039800585.1 of Pseudomonadota bacterium. Classification (GTDB taxonomy): domain Bacteria; phylum Pseudomonadota; class Gammaproteobacteria; order Burkholderiales; family Methylophilaceae; genus Methylopumilus_A. The sequence goes on along the minus strand of JBDLQN010000038.1, from coordinate 7,883 downwards.
AATCAAAGGCGAATTGCTAATGATTTGGGGCAAACAAGATCCGCACATCCCTTCTGCTGGTCGTGCAGATGTGTATAGCCAACTCAGTGCAACTGACATCAAGTTCACTTGGCACGAGTTCAATGGCCAACACGCTTTTATGCGTGATGAAGGTGATCGTTACGACCCACAGCTTGCGTCTATCGGCTACCAATTAGCGTTGCAAATGTTTGGCCGCACACTAAGATAAACATCCCGAGATAAAACGCATTATCTTCAAAAGATAATGCGGTCAAAACAAAAAAGGGGCACTAAGCCCCTTTTTTATTACTTAACGCTCTGTTACTTGTCATTGCTTACTTGGTTAATAAAGCCAAGTCCGCTTTAAGATCTTCAACATGCTCAAGACCAACTGCGATACGCACCAAACCGTCCGTGATACCCGCAGCGGCTCTGGCCTCCGCTGTCACACGACTGTGCGTCGTAGTCGCTGGGTGGGTAATCGTGCTCTTGGCATCGCCAAGGTTAGCGGTAATTGAAATCAACTTAGTCGCATCAATCAATTCCCACGCCGCATCTTGCGCAGTTTGCCCTGCTTTAGGCTGCACTTCAAAAGTCACAATACCACCACCGCTTGTTTGTTGCTTCAATGCCAAAGCATGTTGCGGATGTGATTTAAGCCCAGGGTAAAACACGCGTGCCACACGCGGCTGACTTTCTAGCCACGTAGCTAGCGCTAAAGCGTTTTTAGCATGGGCTTCCATACGCACAAACAAAGTCTCAAGACCTTTTAGAAACACCCAAGCATTAAAAGCACTCATGGTCACACCTGCTGTACGCAAGAAGCCATACACTGGCTCCATTAAGGCTTTTGAGCCTAGCACAGCGCCACCTAAACAGCGTCCCTGACCATCAATGTATTTGGTCGCCGAATGAATCACGATATCCGCACCCAAGGCTAGAGGCCGTTGAATAGCAGGCGTACAGAAGCAATTATCCACGGCTAACAACGCGCCTGATTGATGGGCAAGTTTAGCCAATGCCTGAATGTCGCAGACTTCAGTCAGTGGGTTCGATGGGGTTTCCACAAAAAACATTTTAGTTTTTGGTGTGACGGCTGCTTTCCACTCGTCAATATCCGTCAAGGAAACAAAGGTAACATCTAAGCCCCAACGCTTGAGGATATTGCTGAACAACTGCACACTGGTGCCAAAAATACTACGCGAAGCGACGATATGGTCACCCGCGCTACACAAGCCCATGACACAAGCCAAGATTGCAGACATCCCACTTGAGGTTGCCACACACTGTTCGGCACCTTCTAAGGCTGCCAATTTATTTTGAAAAATAGTGACCGTTGGATTGGTAAATCGCGAATAGATATTCCCTGGCTCTGTGCCTCCAAAGCGCGCCGCAGCCTGTGCAGCGTTCTTAAAGCGAAAGCTAGAGTTTAGAAATATCGCCTCTGAATTTTCACCGAACTCTGTCATGCCGCCACCCGCACGCACGCCTAGCGTTTCCGGATGCCAGTCCAAACCTTCAAATTCATTTATTTCATTATGCGTTGCCATCATTCACCTCTATTGCCCATTTCTTAGAAAGCTCAGGCATAAAAAAACCCGTTTTGCTAAAAGCTAAAACGGGTTCAATTACTTTTCCTCGCTTTAGCTGTATTTATTTAGCGCCCGCAAGCTGAGCTATGCTTTTAAAGCAACTCAAATCAGCGCATTTGTTCGCATACTATCGCCGAATAAGCTTTCAGGTCAAGCGCTTAATTAAGCCACCTCTTCTTCTTGCGATTTCGTATCCACCAAATTCAAATCAAGCTGCGTAATGGAATTCGCTGGCTTGCCGCCTTTTGCGCCATCAGCACGCACAGACTCAATCGCAGTTAAATAAGCTTCATTGATATCACCTGTGACGTATTGGCCATCAAAGCATGAGCAATCAAAGACCTGCATGCCAGGATTACTCATACGCACAGCTGACACCAAGGCATCAAGATCTTGATAGATCAGCGCATCCGCGCCAATTTCTTTACAGATTTCTTCATCACTACGGCCTGTTGCCAATAATTCAGCACGACTCGGCATATCAATGCCATATACATTCGGGAAGCGCACTGGCGGCGCAGCTGAGGCAAAGAATACCTTGTTCGCACCCGCATCTCGTGCCATTTGGACAATTTGCTGTGAAGTTGTGCCGCGCACAATAGAGTCATCTACCAGTAGCACATTTTTACCCTTGAACTCCATGCCTATCGGGTTCAATTTTTGACGCACAGATTTTTTACGCAAAGCTTGGCCAGGCATAATAAATGTTCGGCCAATATAGCGGTTTTTGATAAAGCCTTCGCGATAAGTCAGATTCAAGGCGTTGGCTAATTGCAAAGCGCTTGGGCGACTGGTATCAGGGATTGGAATAACCACATCAATCTGCAAATCTTTCCATTCACGCTTAATCTTTTCAGCCAGGCTTTCACCCATATGCAAACGAGTTTGGTAAACAGAAACACCGTCTATCAACGAGTCTGGACGAGCCAAATAAACATACTCAAAAATACAAGGTGTCAATTTTGCATTAGGTGCGCATTGACGTGAGTAAAAGTTGCCGTCCATATCAATAAAGACAGCCTCACCTGGCGCAACATCGCGCACCAACTGAAAACCAAGCACATCTAGCGCGACACTTTCAGAAGCCACCATATACTCGGTGCCTTGCTCCGTTTCATGCTTACCAATCACTAAAGGACGGATACCGTGCGGATCACGGAAAGCAAGCAGGCCGAAATTGGCTACCATCGCCACTACGGCATAAGCACCTTTCACCCGTTTATGCACTTCAGTGACGGCATCAAACACCATATCCGAATTCAGAACTGCACTGCGTGCTGTCTGCTCAATCTCATGCGCCAACACATTCAATAACACTTCAGAATCTGAGTTGGTATTGATATGGCGTAAGTCTTGACGGAACATTTCCTGTTTCAGTTGTGCTGAATTCGTCAAATTACCGTTATGGCCTAACACAATACCAAATGGTGAGTTAACGTAAAAAGGTTGTGCTTCCGCTGCAGAAGAAGAACCTGCTGTGGGATAACGCACATGTCCAATGCCGGCGTTTCCGCGCAAACTACGCATATGGCGAGTTTGAAATACGTCTTGCACTAGGCCATTATTTTTGTGCATATAGAATGTACCGCCATCACAAGTCACGATACCTGCGGCATCTTGCCCACGATGTTGTAATACCAACAAGCCATCGTAAAGCAGCTGGTTCACTGGATTTTTACCGACGATACCGATAATTCCACACATAAATTAGACCTTAACTCTCAATTAAAACAATTATTCAAACTTCACGTGCGCCACAATTGCTGGCGGAATCCATGGGAAAGCACTTGTTACCATCGCCTCTAGCGGGGCACTAAACATGGCACTCCGCCAAGCAGCCTCTTTTGGTAACTCAGTTAAGCCACCCAAAAATACCAGCACACACACAATCACGACACCTCTAAGCGTTCCCAATACCCCGCCCAGCACTGTATCCAACCATCCCAAACCAACCGTTTTAAATATTTGGGAAAGCGCAATCGACAACAAAGCCGCAATCAGCAATGTCGCCAAAAATAAAATAAGGAAAGCTGCCAAATATTGCAGCGTTTCTGTCGGAATCGCTTTGGGCAACAAAGGCGCTAACTGCAAGGTGTAAGTTTTAGCCACAAAAAATGCCAATACCCAACCAGCCAAGGACAACACTTCACGCACCATGCCTCGCATCAGGCTAAAAAACACAGATAGCCCAATCACAGCCAAGACAATGTAATCAAAAACCGTCATTAATTAACACTCACCACTATGCCTGTTAAGCCTACAGACTTGATTTTTTCCATGGCAGATTCAGCATCTTTTTTAGCTTCAAAAGGACCTACTCTTAAGCGTGTTTTCTTCCCTTTTGCGGTATCAATTAACTCATCACTAGACTTAAGACCCTTCTCGCTAAGCTTTTCTTGCATTTGCTTAACCTTTTCCGGATCAGAGAAAACACCGATTTGCACAAAATAGTTTCCGCCAGCAGCGGCTTTAGTCTCGACTTTTGCGGGTTCTGCTTTTATTTGCGACTCTAATTTTGAAGGCTCAGTTTTCGCAGGCGCAGCAACAGCAGGCGATGGTGGATTGCTAATTACTGGTGTTTCAACAGGTTTTGTTTCTGCGGGTTTGGCAGCAGTCGCCTCAGATGGACTCACTTCAGCCGCAGGTGCTACTGCCTGGATAGGTGCTGGCGCAATAGATTCGGACTCTAGCTTTTGATCTGGACCTAATTTTTGATCCAAACTAGGAATGGAAACGACAACATCTTGCTTAGGCGCTTTTGCTGTACGGTCTTGCAAAATCATTGGGAGCACAATGATCGTCAACAAAACTAGTGCAACTGCACCTACCAAGCGCCTTCTTGCACGCTTTTTGAACTGTAGCTCTTGATCGCTTTGAGGTGGAAGATTATCTTGCGCCATCTGGTGTCGTCCTATTGTTGAATATTCTCGTGCAAAGCACGCATAACTTCCGCTACTGTAAAAAATGAACCCAACGCGACAATTCTATCATTTTCGTCCGCATCAATACAGGCTTGATGATAAGCCTCAGTGACCGTCTTAAATGTTTGAATTTGTGCTTGCGGCAATTGCTGCAAAACCAGCTGCGCAATCTGTCCGACAGCACAGCCTCGTGGATGATTGATTTCTGCCAAATACCACACATCCATTTGCTTGGAGAGGGCCTGAACAACGCCTGCAATATCTTTATCGCCCAGCATTGCAAAGACTGCGATAGTTTTGCCTTTTGAGGCCGTTTGCTGGAGGTTAGTGGCCAAAGATTTTGCTGCATGCGGGTTATGCGCCACATCCAAAATAACATCTGGTTGGCGTGCCACTGTTTGAAAGCGGCCACGCAAAGTCACTGCTCGCAAGCCTTGTGCAATGGCTTCGACACTCACAGGCAGCTTAGCTTGCAGCGATTCGATAGCCGTTAATACGCAAGCCGCATTTTCTAACTGAAAATCGCCCTTGAGCGCTGGCATTGGCAATGAAGTGACGCCATTATCTTTACTTTGGTAATTCCAGCCCGTTGGCAGCAGCTCAAAATTAAAATCACGTTGAATTAAACGCAAATCGGCGCCTACTTTTTGTGCATAGTCGATTAAAGACTGAGGCGGATGTTGATCACCACAAATAGCTGGCTTATTGGCTCTAAAAACGCCTGCTTTTTCCGCACCTATACTTTCTCGAGTATCCCCGAGAAATTCCATATGATCCAAATCTACGCTGGTAACAATCGCGCAGCTAGGCTCAAACACATTCACCGCATCTAAACGGCCACCCAAGCCCACTTCAAGAATTAAGACATCTAATCCAGCCTGAGAGAAATGCCACATAGCGGCTAAAGTGCCGTACTCAAAATAGGTAAGCTGGGTATCTTGCCGTGCTTTTTCGACTGCCTGAAAAGCCGCAATCAGATCGACATCGGTAATTTCCTGACAGGCGACGCGCACCCGTTCGCTATATCTCAAAAAATGCGGAGATGAATAAGTACCAACACGATAACCTGCTGCATGGTAAATATGTTCAAGCATGGCACAAGCAGAGCCTTTGCCGTTGGTGCCTGCAACAGTGACTATAGGAAAATGAATACTGAGATTTAAACGCTGACTAACCTCTGCAACGCGCCCCAAACCCATCTCAATATCTTTGGGGTGTAGCGCCTCGATGTAGGCTAGCCAGTCATTTAAAGTAAAATCAGCTGGGTTTTGAGCTGACAAATGGGAGTGGTCTGGCAATTTTAATTAAGCAGATTTTTGTTCAGCGATTGCTGGCATTTTCATTAAATTAGCAATCAAAGCAGATAATTTTTCACGCATTTGACGACGGTCAATAATCAAATCGACAGCGCCATGATCAACTAAGAATTCAGCGCGCTGAAAGCCATCAGGCAGAGTTTCACGCACCGTTTGCTCAATCACACGAGGACCCGCAAAACCGATCAAGGCCTGTGGTTCAGCCACAATCACATCACCTAACATGGCAAAACTAGCTGAAACGCCGCCCATGGTCGGGTCAGTTAACACAGAAATATAGGGCAAGCCAGCTTGGCTCAATTTGGTTAGGGCTGCACTGGTCTTAGCCATTTGCATTAAAGAGAATAGGCCTTCTTGCATACGTGCACCACCACTCGCAGAAATACAGATAAATGCACTTTTGCTTTTGATGGCGGCTTCCACACCGCGCACAAAACGCTCACCGACCACAGACCCCATAGAACCGCCCATGAATTTAAACTCAAACGCCGCTGCGACAACAGGCACCGAATTGACACTACCTTGCATCACAATCAAAGCGTCGGTTTCACCCACTTCGCTCTGAGAGGCTTTTAAACGGTCAGCATATTTTTTAGAGTCTTTAAATTTAAGCGGGTCAATCGGCTGCACTTCCGCGCCAATTTCTTTGCGACCTTTTTCATCCAATAGCAAATGAAGACGATCGCGCGCTGAAATACGGTTGTGATATTCACATTTAGGGCAAACTTCAGCATTTGCTTCCAAATCTGTGCGATAGAGCACTGAATCACATTTAGGACATTTACTCCACAAACCTTCAGGCACTGTTTTTTTATTCGCGCCCATGCGGTTGATTTTAGGAGGGAGAATTTTCTTTAACCAGCTCATCAGTATTCCTTACAGTGATTTTTCTTTAGGCTAATTAAGCGTCAATCGCCGCGCGTAACTCTAGCGTCAGCGCTGTTAAATTGGCGACCACATTATCCACAGTTGAAGTTTCGATGGTTTGTACCATGCGGCTACCAACCACCACAGCATCAGCGATGCCCGCCACAGCTTTTGCGGTGGCAGCATCACGCACACCAAAACCTACACCTACTGGCAAATTCGTTTGTTTGCGAATAGCCGCAACGCGATCAGCCACTTCATCAATATCCAAGTTTTTAGCGCCTGTGACGCCTTTAAGTGAAACGTAATAAACAAAGCCACTCGCCTGCTGAACGATTAAATCCACACGAGATTTTTCAGTGGTTGGCGAGAGCAAAAATACTGGATCAATGCCGCGCGCTTTCAATAAATCGTTAAACTCCACACACTCTTCAGGTGGATAGTCCACAGTCAGCACGCCATCTACGCCTGAATCTTTAGCTGCATCAGCAAATTTTTCGACACCCATCGCTTCAATTGGATTGGCATAGCCCATTAACACGATGGGGGTTTGGTCATCTTGCTGGCGAAATTCTTTAACCATCGCTAACACGCTACGCAAACCGACTTTGTAAACTAGGGCACGCTCGGTTGCGCGTTGAATCACTGGACCGTCAGCCATTGGATCTGAAAATGGCACACCAAGCTCGATTAAATTGGCACCCGCCTTGACCAAAGCATGCATCATTTCCACCGTTTTTTGTGGATGTGGGTCACCTGCAGTGATGTAAGGGATTAAGGCTTTTTTGCCAGATTGCTTGAGTGTTGCAAAAGTGGATTGAATACGAGACATAAGATTAAAGGGTGATTCCTGAAAGTTTAGCCACGGTATTGATATCTTTATCGCCGCGACCTGAAAGATTGACCAAAATCACCTGATCTGGCGACATGGTTTTGGCTAATTTCTCAGCATAAGCAAGGGCATGACTAGATTCCAAAGCAGGAATAATACCCTCTGTACGGCACAAACCATGAAACGCAGCCAGCGCCTCATCATCGGTAATCGCCACATATTCAGCACGTTTAATGTCTTTTAGCCAAGCATGCTCTGGCCCTACCCCAGGATAATCCAAACCTGCTGAAATTGAATGGGTTTCAATAATCTGACCATCTTCATCTTGCATCAAATAAGTACGGTTACCGTGCAA
>JBDLQN010000037.1:0-8927 GCA_039800585.1 Pseudomonadota bacterium | reverse complement strand
CGCGCCAGCTTTAGGGATTTCACCTCATGGTGCTTTGGATGAAGTGGCTTTGAAACGCCTTTCTACTGTGTATATGCCGGGCAATAAAATTACCATGTTGCCAGTGCACGCCATTACGCCCTTTAGTTTGGATGAAGGCCAGTGGAAGCCAGCTTTATCGCTTTATTTGGACCTTGCGGCTGATTTGACGATTAGCCATCGCCATAGCAAAGTTGAGTTGATTGAGGTGGCCGATAACCTTCGCCACGACACCCTTGAGCCTTATTTTAATGAAGATACTTTGGCCGAGAACAATGGTCATCCTTATTGGGAAAAGCTTTCGTTGTTGTTTAACTTGGCTGAGTCGCTTGAAAAAACGCGAGGTAAGCATGACCCCAATCGTCCTATCCAAATTGATTACAGCTTTTATGTAGAAGACAGCAAAGTGCGGATTGTGGGGCGCCGCCGTGGCTCACCTATGGATAAGCTGGTGGCCGAGCTGATGATAGAGGCGAATAGCCAATGGGGCGCTCTGTTGGCCGAGCATCAAGTGCCTGGTATTTATCGTGCACAGAATGGTGGGCGTGTTTATATGACCACGCAAGCTGAGCCGCATCAGGGCTTGGGCGTGGCGCAATATGCTTGGAGTACTTCGCCCTTACGTCGCGCGGTAGATTTAGTGAATCAGCGCCAAATCATTTCAGTTGTGCAAGCAAAAGAGCCGACTTACGCCAGTAATGATGATGAGTTGGCGATGATTATGCGTCACTTTGATTTGACGTACAACGCTTACGGCGATTTTCAGACGCGCATGGAGCGTTACTGGTGTTTGCAGTATTTGGTGCAAGAGAATATTCAGGAGATTTCAGCGACGGTTTGGCGTGAGAACTTGGTGCGTTTGGATCACATGCCTTATATCACCAAGGTGTTTAATTTGCCTGAGTTGCCAGTAGGCACCAGAGTGCTGCTGGAAGTAAAACTTGTTGATACTTTGATGATGGAATTGGATGCGCGATTTAAATCAGTAGAAGAAACGACATCGCAGGCAGCAGAAGTAATGGTCGATGACAGCAAGGGTGTGGAGGAAGTGTTATAAATGTTGAGAATGGGGCGAAGAATTGCGCGTGCCATGCATAAAGGCATGACCAATCAAGATGCGGTGGATGTCAGTGAAATTGACGGTGTTCGCTCTTTGTATATTGGTTCAGACACCATTCAAAGCTCCATGCGAATTAAAGCGCCCTTCGATTTGGAGCTGACTTATTCGCGCGCCATGATGATGTTTTTGTTGTTCCATAAACAGCCTAAAGATGTGGTCTTGATTGGCTTGGGTGGTGGTTCTATCCCTAAATATCTGCATCATTACGTCCCGCAAGTGCAGACCCGTGTGGTGGAAATCGACCCGCGTATTATTCAAGTGGCGCGTAGTCATTTTTACTTGCCTGAGGATGATGGCCGCCTGCAAGTGATTGAGGGTGACGGCGTGGCTTATCTGCATGAAAATCTGAATACCACGGATATTTTGATGCTAGACGCTTTTGATGGACGCGGTGTGCCGCCTGATTTATTTAGCCAGGATTTTTTTGATACCTGTGCCTATGCCTTACATCCAGAAGGTATTTTGCTGGTGAACTTATGGGGTTCTGATAAAAACTTTGACCTGTATTTGGGGCGCATAGAACAGAGTTTTTTAGGCAAGATTTTAGTGCTAAAAACAGGCCGTCCTGGCAATGTGGTCGTGTTTGGTTTTAAACGTGCTCCGCATGATTTACGCTGGTCAACCTTGCGTGTGCGGGCTAAAGAGCTGCAAGAAACACACAAGGTAGAATTTTTGGAATTTGTTGAAAAATTAAAAGATGAAAATGCAAGCACCAACAATCGCTTGATGTTTTCAGTCTAAAAGTGAGAAAGCTGGACATGAGTCAATATCAATTTTTTGCAACTTGCCCACGTGGTCTAGAAGCGCTTTTGGCCGATGAGCTTAAGGCTGTTGGCGCTAGCACAATCAAGCCTGTGGACGGTGGGGTGAGCTTTAGTGGCGATATGGCAGTGTGCTATCGCGCTAATTTGCAGAGCCGTATTGCCACTCGCATTATGTGGCGCGTGGCTTCTGGACGTTATGCCACAGAGGATGACCTTTATCAGGCTGCCTACAAATTGGATTGGCCGAGTTGGTTTAAAGTTAGTAATGACTTTATGGTGAAAGTGACGGGCGTGAAGTGTCCGCTAAAAAGCCTAGAGTTTGCGACTTTACGTATCAAAGATGCTGTCTGTGACAAGTTCCGTCAAGCAGTGGGCAGTCGCCCTTATATTGATACGCGTGAACCAGATGTGCGTATTCATGCTTATTTGACGGCAGATAACTATCAATTTTATTTAGATACCTCGGGCAACGCTTTGTATCAGCGTGGTATGCGCAGATCTAGCATTGAAGCGCCTTTGCGTGAGAACTTGGCGGCAGGAATTATTAAGCTTTCTGGTTGGCAACCTAGCATGCCGTTTTTAGACCCCATGTGTGGAAGCGGTACATTCTTGCTGGAAGCGGTGATGATGGCCTTAAATATTGCGCCAGGCGCTAATCGCAGCTTTGGTTTTGAAAAGCTCAGCAATTTTGATGAGGCGCTCTGGAAAAAGCTACGTCAAGAAGCAATTAAAAAAGCAAGCCCCGTTGGCTTTGCAAAAGTGTACGGCAGTGACGCTGATTTGCGCGCTGTAAGAGTGGCTAAAAAGAATTTGGAGGAAGCGGGCTTGTTAGCTGCGGTTCAGCTTTCGCATATTGAATTTACCCAATTAACTGCACCAGCCGAGGCTGGGGTGATGGTAGCGAATCCGCCTTATGGCATCCGTATTGGTGAGGATGAAGAGCTTGCAGCTTTGTATCCAAAAATGGGTGAAACATTAAAGCGTCAATTTGCGGGTTGGAATGCTTACTTCTTAACAACGGATATGCGTTTACCTAAATTAATGCGTCTTGCCCCCTCTAAACGCACGCCCTTATTTAACGGCTCTTTAGAGTGTCGTTTGTTTGAGATTAAGCTGGTGGCTGGATCCAACAGAAAGGATAAATAATGGCAGATAGCTTGAATGAATTGCGCGCTCAGGTAAATGCTTTTGTCGCTGAGCGTGACTGGGCACAATTTCATTCGCCTAAAAATCTCGCGATGGCGATGATTGTTGAGGCGGCGGAAGTGGTTGAGCATTTTCAGTGGGATACCATAGAAGAAAGCTACGCTATCAGCGATGAGCGGCGTAAAGCCATTGGGCATGAATTGGCTGATACGTTTGTTTATTTGCTGCGTTTGGCCGAAGTGGCGGGCGTGGATTTGCTGACGGCCGCGAATGAAAAAATTGCGCTGAATGCGATTAAATATCCTGTGGAGAAGTGTAAAGGCAGCAATGCTAAATACACAGAGTATCAGTCATAAGCCCGCATGGGGCTTGTCCGTGGAATATATCCGCTGAAGCGGATTATTTACACGCTAGGGTGAGTAACGCCAAATATACGGCTTACCAAGAGATGAGTGAAAAGTAAAAAAGCCCAGCATCGCTGGGCTTTTTTGTTGTGAGCTTATAGCTCAAGGTTAGAGTGAAGCTAGCGCTGCGTCGTAATTTGGCTCGTTAGCGATTTCCGAAACCAATTCGCTGTGTAGTACTTTGTTGTTTTCATCTAAGACAATTACAGCACGCGCTGTTAGGCCAGCAAGGCTGCTATCTAAAATCGACACGCCAAAGTCATTGCCAAACTTAGCTGTATTGCGGAAGGTTGAAAGCGTAACCACGTTTTCTATGCCTTCTGCGCCACAAAAGCGGCTTTGTGCAAAAGGTAAGTCAGCTGAAACACAAAGCACTACTGTGTTATTTAAACCCGCGGCTTTTTTGTTGAACTCACGCACAGAAGTCGCGCAAGTAGGTGTGTCGATACTTGGGAAAATGTTCAAAATTTTACGTTTGCCAGCGTAACTGTCTAGTGTGACCGTTTCACGTTTAGCGTTGGCCAGCTCAAAATTAGCTGCGCTCTGACCTTTAGAGGGAAAGTTGCCGCCGATAGAAATGGGGTTGCCTTTTAGCGTCACTGAATTTGCCATGATTTTTTCCTTTAACTTTTAAATAATGACTGCTGAATATTTACTTGAGTATTTTAGTACATTATTTAAATCCAAAGTGAAATTGATTTGTGCTGGGCGCTAGGTCTTGGAAACTAAGTTGTTCAATCAGTCGCTGTGATATAATCTGCGGGTTTATGAACTAACTAGGCAAACTGTTTGTTGTGCCGTATTTAAAATGCTTTTTAAACAAACAGTTAATTAATTTTATTTTTCGAATTTGAAGGAACACAGCATGTCAGCAACCGTTGAAATCATCAGCAAACTAGAGCGCCGTATGACGGTGACAGTGCCGATGCAATCAATTGAAGAAGAAATCAATAACCGTATTAAGCAATACTCACGCACAGCGCGAGTGGCTGGCTTCCGCCCAGGTAAAGCCCCAGCGAAAATTGTGCAGCAACAATACGGTGCACAAGCGCGTAATGAAGCGATGACCAATGCGGTTGAGCGCACTTTCTCTGAGAGCGTTGCTGAAAACAAATTGCGTATTGCTGGCTATCCAAATATTGAGCACAAGCCATTCGCTGAAGCGGATAAAGAATTTCAATATATTGCGACTTTTGAAGTGTTCCCAGAAGTTGAAATCGGCGATTTGAAAAAAGTCAAAATCGAACGTCCAGCTTTAGACGTTGCTGATGCTGATGTTAAGCGTACTTTGGACGTGTTGGTTAAACAACGCGTGACTTTCGATCCGGTAAAACGTGCTGCGAAAAAAGGCGATAAAGTAAGCATCAGCCTAAGTGCTTCTATCGATGGTAATGAAGTGGAAAGCACTAACGGCCGCACCATTGATTTGGTGTTGGGCGAAGGTGGTCGTGTGGCTGAGTTTGATGACAACTTGGTTGGCGAAAAAGCAGGTTCAGAAAAGACTTTTGAAATTGCTTATCCAAAAGATCATCAGCCAGAGCAATTGGCAGGTAAAACAGTGAGCTACAAGGTGGCGGTGAAAGAAGTAGCTCAAGCTAAAACACCAGAAATTGACGCAGACTTTGCTAAGTCACTAGGCGTTGATGATGGCGACATTGAAAAAATGAAAGCCGAAATCAAACAAAGCTTGGAGCAAGAAGCAGCTAAGCGTGTGACGCAAAATGTGAAAGAGCAGGTATTTGAAGCTTTGGTAAGCAATGCTAAATTTGATTTGCCAAACGCTCTAATCAACATGGAAATCGATCGCTTGGCACAAGCGGCAGCACAAAACTTGCATCAACGTGGCGTGGATTTGGCGAACGTAAGATTAGAACCAGCGATGTTTGAAGAGCAAGCTAAGCGCGGCGTAACCTTACGTTTGGCGTTGATGGAGTTGGTCACTAAGAACTCACTGCAAGCAAATGCTGATCAAGTGCGTGCAATGGTGGATCAATTTGCCACAAGTTTTGAGCGTCCAGAAGAAGTGGTACGTTGGTACTACGAAGATGTGAAGCGCCTTGATGAGCCAGCAGCATTGGCAACGGAAGAAAACGTTGTGAACTTTGTGATGGGCTTAGCCAAAGTCACTGATAAAAAAGTGAAATTTGAAGAGTTAATGGGCAGCAAGGCTTAATTGATCATGAAAACACCAACCCGTCATGAAATGAAAGATATGCTCATGGAAACCCAAGGTCTTGGCTACATCCCTATGGTGGTGGAGCAAAGCGGTCGCGGTGAGCGTTCGTACGATATCTATTCACGTTTGCTTAAAGAGCGCGTGATTTTCTTGGTGGGTCCGGTGAATGATATGTCAGCCAATTTAGTGGTTGCGCAGTTATTGTTCTTGGAAGCAGAAAATCCTGATAAAGATATTTCGCTTTATATCAATTCGCCAGGTGGCTCAGTCACAGCGGGTATGTCGATTTACGATACGATGCAGTTTATTAAGCCTGATGTGAGCACTTTGTGCATAGGTCAAGCTGCTAGTATGGGTGCCTTTTTGTTGGCGGCTGGTGCAAAGGGTAAGCGTTTTAGCTTGCCTAACTCTCGCATCATGATTCACCAGCCATCAGGTGGTTTCCAAGGTCAATCGACAGACATTGAGATCCATGCCAAAGAGATTTTATATTTGCGTGCTAAGTTGAATGAGATTTTGGCGCATCATACTGGCCGCACTGCGGATGAAATTGACCGCGACACCGAGCGCGACAACTTTATGAGTGCTGAGCAGTCAGCTACTTACGGTCTAATTGACCAAGTGATTCAAAATCGTCCAGAGTAATCTAGAAAGCCATCATGACGACTAATACATCAGACGAAAAACTGCTTTACTGTTCGTTTTGCGGTAAAAGTCAGCATGAAGTGAAGAAACTGATTGCTGGTCCGTCAGTATTCATTTGTGATGAATGCGTTGATCTTTGCAATGACATTATTCGCGAAGAGGCACAGACGGTTGATGGTGAAAAACCTGCTGAGAAAAAGCTGCCAACGCCTAAAGAAATTTGTACTGAATTAGACCAATATGTTATCGGTCAAACGCAAGCCAAAAAGAGCTTGTCTGTTGCGGTTTATAACCACTACAAACGTCTTGATCAACCAGCAGCACAAAAAGATGGTGTTGAGATTACCAAGAGTAATATTTTGGTGATTGGTCCAACAGGCTCTGGTAAAACCTTATTGGCACAGACCTTGGCGCGTTTGCTAGATGTGCCGTTTGTGATGGCCGATGCAACAACGCTGACAGAAGCTGGCTACGTGGGCGAAGATGTTGAAAATATTATGCAAAAGCTTTTGCAGAAATGTGATTACGACATCGAAAAAGCGCAGCGCGGCATAGTTTATATCGACGAAATCGACAAAATCTCCCGTAAATCAGAAAACCCATCGATTACCCGTGACGTATCGGGCGAGGGTGTTCAGCAAGCTTTGCTCAAGCTGATTGAAGGTACGGTTGCTTCTGTGCCGCCTCAAGGTGGCCGTAAACATCCTAATCAAGAGTTTGTGCAGTTGGATACCACCAATATTCTATTTATCTGCGGTGGTGCTTTTGATGGCTTAGACAAAGTCATTCGCCGCCGTTCAGAAAAAGGTGGCATAGGCTTTGGTGCGGAAGTGAAGAGTAAAGAAGATGCCCGCGCAATTGGCGAAGTATTGCGCGACGTAGAGCCTGAAGATCTTATTAAGTTTGGCTTGATTCCCGAGTTTGTTGGTCGCTTGCCAGTGATTGCAACGCTTGAATCTTTAGATGAAGATGCCTTGATGACCATCTTGGTTGAGCCTAAAAATGCCCTAAGCAAGCAATTTGCTAAATTGTTTGAAATGGAAGGCGTTGAACTTGAGTTCCGCCCTGAAGCTTTGCGTTTAATTTCCAAAAAAGCTTTAGAGCGCAAAACGGGTGCTCGCGGCTTACGTTCAATTATTGAGCACGCTTTGCTTGAAATCATGTTCGATTTGCCTTCAATCGAAAATCTACAAAAAGTAGTTGTGGATGAAGGTGTTATTAGTGGCGCTAATCCGCCCATCCTAGTTTATTCAGAAGAGCCACGCTTGGCCGAATCAGCAAGTTAGCCAGCAACTTAAAACTTGCTGGCTAAACCCGCCTTTTTAGTATTTAATTCAACTAAGCTAGTGATTAAATTGGCGCATCAAAAATAGTTTGCGCTGATACTTGAAGCGCTGACTTTTACCCCCAACTAATCACCTAGATGCTTGTCAAACAAGCTGTAAAGCACAGTCAACGTTAGAGGTTTATCCATGACAGAAGAAATATTGCCCGCATTCACATCAGAAGATGGACGTCTTCCACTATTGCCTTTGCGCGATGTGGTGGTTTATCCACATCTGGTGATTCCACTTTTTGTGGGCCGCACTAAGTCCGTAAAGGCTTTGGAGCTTGCCAATGATGGTGATAAGCGCATTTTGTTGGTAGCACAAAAATCTCCAAATGAAGAAGAGCCGAATGCGGCTGACCTTTATGAAGTAGGGACGATTGCGACTGTGTTGCAAATGTTGAAATTGCCAGATGGCACAGTGAAAGTATTGGTTGAAGGCGTGAGCCGCGCCAAAGTACATGATTTTGCGGATACTGCAGATTGCTTCTCGGCGAAGGCTGAAGTCATTGAGAATGAGGCTGAAAGTGATCATGAAACACAAGCCTTAATGCGCACAGTGTTCACACAGTTTGATCAATATGTGAAATTGAATAAGAAGATTCCACCAGAGATTTTGACTTCATTGGCGACAATTGAAGATGCTAGCCGTTTGGCAGACACGATTAGTGCACACTTAACCCTCAAGTTAGAAGAAAAACAAAGCATTCTTGAGATGTTTAGCGTAGTCCAACGCCTTGAACATTTGCTTGGTTTGATGGAAGCGGAAATTGATATCTTGCAAGTTGAAAAGCGTATCCGTGGCCGCGTTAAGCGCCAAATGGAGAAAAGTCAGCGCGAATATTATTTAAACGAGCAAGTGAAGGCAATTCAAAAAGAGTTGGGCGAGCAAGACGAAGGTGCCGAGATTGATGAATTGCAGAAGCGTATCGATAGCGCCAAAATGCCTAAAGAGGCATTGGATAAAGCCAATTCTGAAATGAAGAAGCTTAAGATGATGTCGCCTATGTCTGCTGAGGCAAGCGTGGTGCGCAATTACATTGAGACCTTGGTAAGCTTGCCCTGGAAAAAGAAAACCAAAATCGGCAAGAATCTTGTTGCGGCTGAAAAAATCTTAGATGAAGACCATTACGGCCTAGAAAAAGTGAAAGAGCGTATTGTTGAGTACCTTGCGGTTCAGCAACGTGTGGATAAACTCAAAGCACCAATTTTGTGTCTTGTTGGGCCACCTGGGGTGGGTAAAACCTCTTTGGCGCAAAGTATCGCTAAGGCCATTAATCGTAAATATGTACGCATGGCTTTGGGTGGTGTGCGTGACGAATCAGAA
>JBDLQN010000036.1:0-9190 GCA_039800585.1 Pseudomonadota bacterium | reverse complement strand
CCACCAGCCACATAAGTAGTGACTGTCAGAATTAAAACGGTGTAGTAGCCGCCTTCGGGTGCCGCGCCTTTAAAGAAATTGACGACGAAATCTGGGGCATAAGTGAAATAGCTAGCAAAGGTGATGCCTGTCCAGCAAGCGACAGAAATCATCAATAAATGAGAAAGGCCTAATTTCCAAAGTTTTTCAAAATTCCAAGGCTGATTCTTCAAACGCATACGCGCTGGTCGTTCACCTTGAATAAGGTGTTCAATTTTAATAAATAGATCTGACCAAATGGTTTGGAAACAGAAATAGCCGCACCAAGCGCGTCCAATCAGCCCCGTAACAAAGAATAAGAATGCCGCTGCGATAAACAACAACATCGCCAACCAGAAGACATCCTGAGGATAAACAATCAGATTAAAAATAAAGAAACGGCGTGAAGTTAAATCAAACAATATGGCCTGATTAGCAGCGCTTACACGGCCCCAAGGCAACCAAGGCAATAAAAAGAACACTGAATAAGCAAGCACAAGCACGCTGGTTTTAAAGGCGCGAAATTTACCTTTGACTGAGCGCGTCACAATAGGAATATGTTTTTGATAAAGACTTTGCTCTTGATTCTCTTGCATTTTCTTTTCCGTCATCACAACAAATTAATAAAAGCTGATTAGCCCGCAAAAAATAAAGGCTTGCACATGTGCAAGCCTTTATTTTATCAACTTACTGTAACTGAATCGTTACAGACTCACACACTGATTACTTACCGCCACCTAAAGTGTCGTGCACATAAACAGTCAACAACTTGATTTGCTCTGCTGACAAACGTGAACCCCAAACTGGCATTACACCCTTGTCCATGCCGTTTTTAACGACATTTTTAACTTCGTCCAACTTAGCTTCTGGTGTTTTTGCGCCTTGTACATCAGCCCACAACCAGATTTTGTCTGTCAAATTAGCAGAACCGAGTGCCGTCATACCTTTGGCATCTACGCCGTGACAAGCCATACATCCCGCTTTGCCGTGGAACAATGCATCACCTGCTTTTGCAGCTGCGGCATCATTTGGCTCGCCAGATAGACTCAACACGTAATGAGCAACTTGCGTAATTTCTTCATTTGACAATGAAGATTTAAACGCAGGCATCATGCCATGACGACCAGCGGTGATAGTCGTTTGAATTTCTTCATACTTACCACCATATTGCCAGTAATCGTCTGTTAAGTTTGGCGCAAGTTTAATCTTGCCTTGACCGCCTGCTTGGTGACATGGCGCACAGTTGTCTGTGAACAATGTTTTACCTGCAGAGTTAACGAATTGCATCAATTCAGCATCTTTGGAAACATCTTCAAATGAAGTTGCAGCCACCTTATCAAAGTAAGGCTTTTGCTCTGCGCGCAATTCATTCATCTCAACCATTAACTTAGAACGCATGTTCCAGTAAGTGGTTTTTTGCTCTTGTGTACCATCAACTTTTGTTGCTGTGTAAGTGATGGTGTTAAGACCTGAAAGACCCTTGGTGTAAGAGTCAAGCAACGGCCATGCTGGATACAACAACCAATACACAATTGCGAACGTCATCGTTGCATAAAGACCCCAAATCCACCATCTTGGTAGCGGGTTGTTGTACTCTTGCAAATCGTCATCCCACACGTGACCCGTGGTCTGGGTTGATACTTTTTTGTTTTCTTTAGCCATGATTTTTCCCTACTTAATTATCATCATCTTGCAAAGGAATTCCCGCGTTTTCTTCTAGCTGTGCGCCGCGTTTTTTATCTCCATATAGGTAGAAAATAATCCCGCAGAACACAGCAAAGAAGATAACAAGCGATAGAGGCTTTGTATTCTCAAACTTCGTAAACCACATTAGCCATTCCATGTTGTTATCCTTTTGCTGAAAAATATTTCTTAACGACTTGGTGAGCGAACGAAATAATCGTCGTCATATTTCTTGAAGTCGACCAAAGTGCCAAGCATTTGTAGGTATGACACCAATGCATCCATTTCAGTTAACTTGTCTGGATTGGTATCAAAATTACCTGCTTGCGCTTGCGCAACAAGATTTTTCTCCGCATCAGGAATATGTAGTGATTTAGCAACATCTTCACCAAATTCCTTCACGTTTCGGTCGTATTCGCCTTGGCTTAGCGAGTATGGAACGCCAGTCACTCTAAGCGCCTTCATGCGGTCTTGAATGTCAGCGTAATCCAATTCTGTTTTTGCTAACCATGGATAGTTAGGCATCACAGATTGTGGCACCAAAGAACGTGGCGACGCCAAGTGTTGTGTGTGCCAGTCGTTTGAGTATTTGCCGCCAACACGTGCCAAGTCTGGACCTGTACGCTTTGAACCCCATTGGAATGGGTGATCGTACTTAGATTCCGCAGCAAGTGAGTAGTGACCGTAACGCAAAGCTTCATCACGGAATGGACGGATCATTTGTGAGTGGCACAAGAAACAGCCTTCACGAATGTAAATATCACGACCACGCAACTCGAGTGGTGAATAAGGACGCACCCCATCCACCTTCTCTACTGTGTCTTTAATAAAGAATAGAGGGACAACTTCAACAAGGCCGCCGACACTGATGGCAAGCATTGTCAAGATAATCAATATCCCTACATTACGTTCAATTTTGTCATGCTTCATGGTAACTCCAATTTCTAATCGTTAATCGGCTAAAAATTAAGCCTGTTTACCTGTTGTGGTACCACTCTTAATGGTTTTGTACATGTTGTAGCACATAAGAACCATGCCAGATAGGAAGAACAGACCTCCGATTGCACGCATCACATATAGGTTATGTGCAGCAGCCACAGACTCGATAAATGAGTATTGCAAGTTACCGAAGTCGTCAAATGCACGCCACATCAAACCTTGCATAATGCCTGAGATCCAAAGTGCAGTGATGTACAAGAGAATACCGATGGTTGCTAACCAGAAGTGAACGTTAATCAAGCGGTTGCTGTACATCTGTGTATTCCATAATTTTGGAACTAAGTGGTAGAAGCTACCGAATGAAACCATCGCCACCCAGCCTAAAGCGCCTGAGTGAACGTGACCAACTGTCCAGTCTGTGTAGTGTGATAACGCGTTCACATCTTTAAGCGACATGACAGGACCTTCGAAGGTTGACATGCCGTAGAAAGACAATGAAACAATCAAGAAACGAATCACTGGGTCAGTACGCATTTTGTCCCATGCGCCAGACAAAGTAAGAATACCGTTTACCATACCGCCCCATGATGGGAGCAACAACATGATAGAGAATGTTGCAGCTAGCGTTGATGTCCAGTCAGGAATCGCTGTCCAGTGCAAGTGGTGTGTACCCGCCCACATATACAAGAACACCAATGCCCAGAAGTGCAACACTGATAGACGATATGAATAAACAGGACGACCTGCTTGTTTAGGAACAAAGTAGTACATCATGCCCAAGAACGCAGCTGTCAAGAAGAAGCCCACCGCATTGTGGCCATACCACCATTGTGTCATCGCATCTTGTGCACCTGAGAACAAGCTGTATGACTTCATTGAGAACAAGCTGACAGGCACTGCAAGGTTATTGAATGTATGCAATAAAGCAGTCGCCAAAATAAAGGCAAGGTAGAACCAGTTAGCCACATAGATGTGCGGTTGTTTACGCTTCATCAATGTGCCGACGAATACTGCTAGATAAGCCACCCAAACCACTTCAATCAACAAGTCGATTGGCCATTCCATTTCAGCATATTCACGACCTTGAGAGTAGCCCATCACATCGCCCAGCGCAGCAAGCACAATCACTGTTTGCCAGCCCCAGAATGTGAAGTTAGCTAAACCCTCGCCAAACAAACGCGCTTGGCAGGTACGCTGAACAACGTAATAGGAAGTAGCAAACAACGCGCTACCGCCAAAGCCGAAAATCACAGCGCCTGTATGCACAGGACGCAAGCGGCCAAAAGTGATGTACGGAATATCAAAATTCAGTACAGGGAATGCCAATTCAGAGGCAATGTATACACCCACGAGCATCCCAACCACGCCCCAGACCAAGGTCATAATGGCAAATTTTCGGATTACGTCATAGTTGTATTGTTCAGTACTTGCAATACTCGTAGTTGTCATAACCACGTCTCCTAAAACTAAAAAATTAACTAAAACTACCGAGAGTCTTTTGAGAAAAATCCTCAATCGCTTCTCTTAAATTTAAAACAACCGCTACTACTAAAAACCATGCCCTAAATCAGCATTGCATGAATTACAAAAGCTGCTTTAAGTCACTTGCCATTTCATTCGGCTTTTGGCCATTTCTGAAATAAATTCTTACTTTCCCCGCTTTATCGAACACAAAGGCACCTGCACTATGGTCGATGGTGTAGCCAGACTTGCCAGCCACGTCTTTTTTCTCAAAAAAGACTTTATATCTCTTTGCCACTTCGGCAGTTTGCTGGGTATTCCCATACAAACCCACAAAACGCTCATCGAAGCTAGGCACATATTTAGCCAACACTTGCTGGTTATCACGTTCAGGATCCAGCGTTACAAACAACACTTGCACCTGATTTGCATCATTCCCCAGCAGCTTCATCATTTTTGCCATGTCCGCCATCGCGGTTGGGCATACGTCTGGGCAATGCGTGTATCCAAAAAACAAAACAACTACTTTGCCTTGATAATCACTCATCTGACGCTTTGCGCCATGATGATCAAGCAACTCAAAATCGCCCACAAAATCGGCGCCACCAATGTCGGCACCATATAACTTGGCTGGCGCTTGGGGGTGACCACAGGCCACTAAAAAACAAGCTATCAAAACTAACAGGAACTTTTTCATTAACATCCTAAGGCCCACAGCCAGTTCTCTAGCGCAGTTTGGAGCATGCTACAGATCAAGGCAAACGGCTTTGACATAAATCAAACCCAACAAAATTACCATTTCATCGAGCGTCGAAATTTACTCAGCGTGAGGCGCGAATTGTAATCAATAGTGAGCGCTATGACTAGATGAATAGCGCCAAATATCCAAGTTTTCTCTGCTTAATGACTATGCCTAAGCTAGGCAAAAGCAAAAAATCGAATGTTTATGCAAGTTCCAAGCACGGCCTGCTATTCAGCAAGCCGTCTAGCGTTTACAATGAACACTTTTTGCACGCTGGAGAAATAAAATGGCAGTAGCCAAGTCTATGGCTGACCGCGACGGTCTTATTTGGTATGACGGCAAGATGGTGGATTGGCGCAGCGCGACCACGCACGTCTTAACCCACACACTTCATTACGGCATGGGCGTATTTGAAGGTGTCCGTGCATATAAAACCGACAAAGGCACTGCAATTTTCCGCTTAAAAGAACATACCGACCGCCTATTCCGTTCGGCTCATATCTTGGGCATGAAAATGCCTTTTGATAAAGCCACATTGATGGAAGCGCAAAAAGCAGCTGTACGCGAAAACAAATTGGATTCTGCTTATATGCGCCCCATGGCGTTTTTCGGTCCTGAAGCGATGGGCATTTCTGCCAAAACGCTATCAACTCACGTGATTGTTGCCGCTTGGACTTGGGGCGCTTACATGGGTGATGAAGCAATTAAAAACGGCATACGCGTGAAGACTTCTTCTTTCTCGCGCCACCATGTCAATATCACCATGTGTAAAGCCAAAGCTAACGGCAACTACATGAACTCTATTTTGGCGCACCAAGAAGCCGCGCAAGATGGTTACGATGAAGCTTTGCTATTAGATGTTGATGGTTTTGTAGCTGAAGGTTCTGGCGAGAATATCTTTATTGTTCGCAACGGAAAATTATTAACACCCGATTTGACTAGTGCGTTGGAAGGCATTACACGCGACACGATAGTGCAACTAGCCAAAGAAATTGGCTTAGAAGTGGTTGAAAAACGTATCACACGTGATGAAGTTTATTCAGCTGATGAAGCGTTTTTCACGGGCACTGCGGCTGAAGTCACACCGATTCGCGAATTAGACAACCGCGCAATCGGCAACGGCACCCGCGGCCCTATCACCGAAAAACTACAAACTTTGTATTTTGATGTGGTGCACGGCAGATCAGCTAAACATGCTGATTGGCTCACTTTGGTCTGATCATTGGTTTAATCAAGAAATAAGGAAAACACCACATGGCAAGCGGCATCAAAGAAATCGAAATCGGCACTAAAGACTTACCTTTACACTGCCCAACAGATGAAGTTTCTTTGTGGTGTTCACATCCTCGCGTGTTCTTGGATATTGCGCATACAGGCCACGCAAGCTGCCCATACTGCGGCACAAAATATAAACTCAAATTAAAAGCCGGCGAAAAAATCAAAGGCCATTAACTTTAAGCGCAAAATGCGCTTTACGCTTCAAACGCTTTTACCTGCACTGGCTCACCCCAAAGCTGCCCAATCACTTGGCTGGCTTTAGCATCTAGACTATTACTCCAAAACTCAACCGAAGCTTCTGTTGTTTTTGGCCTACCCAATTGAAGAGCATCTAAACGATTCTTCAAATGCCTTGCCACTGCAGCACCAGTATCCACCAGAGCTACCTCTGGCCCCACCAACTTTTCAATCAAAGGTCGGACAAAGGGATAATGCGTACACCCCAGCACTATGGTGTCAGCATGCGCCGCCAATAAAGGCTGAACATAACGACTTAACAATGCTTGAGTCTCGTCTCCTGTTAAATCACCGCGTTCAATACACTCCACCAAACCATGGCAAGCCTGGGTCACCACCTCCACTTGCTGGCCATAATGCTCAAGCAAAGCCGCAAATTGTGCACTTTGCAAGGTGCCACTTGTAGCCAACACCCCAATCACTCCCGTTTTAGTTGCTTGTGCAGCGGGTTTCACCGCAGGCTCCATCGCAATAATGGGGATGGCATATTGACCACGCAAATATTCAGCGGCTGCCGCAGTCGCGGTGTTGCAAGCTACCACCAAGGCTTTTGCGCCTTTTTCTATCAAAAAACGGGCAATCACATCAGCACGTTCGCGAATAAATTCAGGCGTTTTATTTCCATAGGGCGCAAATTTTGAATCTGCCACATACAGCAGATTTTCATTAGGCATAGCGGCACGAATGTGTTTAAGTACAGAGATTCCGCCAACGCCCGAATCAAAAACCCCAATGGGGCCTTCAGCGTTGCTGGATATTAAGTTGCAAGGGATTGAATCATCTAAATTCATTTGCGAGAGTTTAGCTGAACTCAAATAAGGATGTCATGTTTTGCTTCAAGCTTCAGTTACAATAAGGGCTGGTCAAAATAAAAAAACAAAGCAAGATATGGCAAATCGACTCAGTAAGATTTACACAAAAACAGGTGATGATGGCACCACAGGCCTAGGTGACGGCTCTCGCGTTAACAAAGACAGTCTACGCATTGATGCATTGGGCGATGTGGATGAATTGAATGCCATGATAGGCCTGATGCTCACCGAACCTTTGCCTGAACGCATTCAAAGCACACTCGACGATGTTCAGCATGATTTATTTGATGTCGGCGCAGAAATCAGTATCCCTGGCTATGAAAAACTCAAAATGGAGCGCGTCGCCGCCTTAGAGAGCACGCTAGATGAGCTCAACGAGCTATTACCATCGCTCAAAGAATTCATTTTGCCTGGTGGCGTCCGCGCGGCTGCCATTTGCCATCTTGCCCGAACTATTTGCCGCCGTGCTGAACGTGCGCTGATTAAATTGAATCGTGACGAAACGGTCACCATGATTTCATTGCAATATTTAAACCGCCTATCAGACTTGCTGTTCGTCATGTGTCGCAGCATCAATCAGGCCCACAATGTGCCTGATGTCCTATGGCATAATAAACCTTAACTTTTTACTTTTTTCTTGCATGATCAAAAAACTGCTGCAGCGTCTGTTTGAGCCAACCAAAGGCCAATCGCGTCGACAAAAAAACACCCAGCATCCGACAGACCATCGCGCTGCTGGACGAATTTCCAAAAAAATCCACGGCATTGATAGACGACTAATTAGCAACGCGGCCATCAAAACCACCGAAGGTCTTCAAAAAGCGGGGTTTGAAGCCTTTATTGTCGGCGGGGCAGTGCGTGATCTACTCCTCAAAAAACAACCTAAAGATTTTGACGTTGCGACCAACGCCACGCCTGAACAAGTTAATCGTATTTTTCGCCGCTCTCGAATTATTGGTCGCCGCTTCCGCTTAGTCCATGTGATGTTTGGTGATGAAACCATCGAAGTTTCTACATTCCGAGGCAGCCATGATGCCGACAGCGAGCACGGCAAAACCGCAGATACAGGGCGGATTTTGCGTGACAATGTTTTTGGCGACCAAGAAGAAGATGCCTTACGCCGCGACTTTACCGCCAACGCCCTTTATTACAATCCAAGCAATGAAGAAATTTTAGATTTTCATCATGGCGTAGCCGATATCCAAGCGGGTGTTTTAAAAATGATAGGCGACCCAAGCACGCGTTACCGCGAGGATCCTGTTCGCATGCTGCGCGCCGTGCGTCTGTCAGCAAAATTAGGCTTGAAGATAGCCCCAGCGACCGAGTCGCCTATTCCGCAAATGGCTTATCTGCTTGGAGATGTTCCACCATCCCGATTATTTGATGAGATGCTCAAGCTATTTTTATCGGGCCATGCCATCGAAAGCGTCGTGCAGCTCCGCAAGCACGGCTTACATCATGGCTTGCTGCCCTTGCTGGATGTGGTGTTGGAGCAACCCATTGGCGCCAAATTTGTCAATTTAGCGCTAAAAAATACTGATGTGCGTGTACTGGCAGACAAGCCCGTTTCGCCAGGATTTTTGTTTGCTACTTTACTCTGGCATGAAGTACTCATCACATGGCAACGCTACCAAAAGCAAGGCGAACGCCCTATGCCAGCTTTGCATTTAGCGATGAATGAGGTCAGTGATATCCAAGCTGAAAAACTGGCGATTCATAAACGCTACAGCATCACCATGAAAGAAATTTGGGGCATGCAGCCGCGCTTTGAAATGCGTGTCGGCAAACGTCCTTTTGGTCTGCTTGAGCACCCTCGATTTAGAGCGGCTTATGACTTTTTATTGTTGCGTTGCGAATCTGGCGAAGTGCCGATGGAGCTGGGCGAGTGGTGGACGACTTTTGCTAATGCTGGCAGCGAACAACGCTTAGAGATGGTTCAAAGCCTGCCCCAACAAGAACAAAAGCCTAGACGCCGACGCAAAAGAAAAAAACATTTCACCCAAACAGCAAGCCATGAGTA
>JBDLQN010000035.1:0-9277 GCA_039800585.1 Pseudomonadota bacterium | reverse complement strand
CAGCGCTGATATTAAATTCAGCTAACAATTGAACAATAGAATTTTCAAGCGCACTGACCAATTGTCTAACGTTTAAGCCTTTACGCTTTAAGTCTATTAGGCAATAAATCACCAACTGGCCAGGGCCGTGATAAGTGATTTTTCCGCCTCGATCTGTGTTGACCACAGGAATATCATCGCGAGATGGCATGCGCACACCTTTGCGATTAAGTCCTAAGGTATAAACAGGTGGGTGCTCGGTGACCCAGAGCTCATCAGGCGTTTGTGAACTACGCTGAGCAGTGAACGCTTGCATGGCCGAGCAAGTGGTCTCGAAATCGGTAAGGCCTAGATGATGAATGACTAAACTAGAGGACAAACTTAACCAAAGGATGTGAAGTTAATGCACGATAAATGGTATCGAGTTGTGGTTTAGATTCCACATAAACCGAACAGCTCAAGCTGATAAATTTACCCGAGCTACTGCCGCGCATTTCAATTTTTGATGCATCAAATCTTGGCTCATGCTCACGAATCACTTCGAGCATCGTTGCTGCGAAAGTATCGCTAGTTTCGCCCATGACTTTGATTAAAAAGTCACAGGGAAACTCAAGCAGAGACTCTTCTTGAACAGCGTTTTTTTGAATATCTTTTTCTGCCATGTTTTATGCAAACAACATACGAATGCTATCAATCATACGACCAAAAATACCTGCTTGTTTAATTTCTTTGGCGGCCACTAATTTACGTTGGTCGATCAGTTTTCCATCCAAACTAAATTGAATTGTCGCCACTTCTTGGCCCGCTGCAATCGGTGCTACCAAGCCTTTTTTGCTAACAATCTTTGCTTTTACTTTTGAATATTCACCTTTAGGCAGAGTCACTACTAAATCATTAGCCACGGTTGCAGACACTTCGCTATCAGCGCCCTTCCAAACTTTTTGTGCCTGGATATTTTGACCAGCTTTATATACCAAAGTGGACTCATAAAATGCAAAGCCATAGTTCAGTAATTTTTGGCTTTCAGCTGCACGCGCATTGTCGTTTGCGGCACCTAACACGACTGAAATAAAACGACCATCGCCACGCTTAGCAGATGAAATTAAGCAATAGCCTGCTGATTCTGTGTGACCGGTTTTCATGCCATCTACCGTAGGGTCTAAAAATAATAAACGGTTACGATTAGGCTGGGTAATTTTGTTGTAGGTGTATTCTTTGACAGAGTACAAACGCTTGTACTGATCGGGAAAATCACGAATCAATGCAGCAGCTAGTAAAGATAAATCGTAAGCGGTTGTGTAATGCTGAGGGTCAGGCAAGCCTGTTGCATTCATATAGTGCGTATTTTTCATGCCCAAACGCGCCGCTTCTTTGTTCATCAAGGTCGCAAAAGTCTCTTCTGTTGCGCCTATCCCTTCAGCCAAAGCAATCGAAGCATCATTGCCTGATTGAATAATCATGCCATGCAGAAGCTCATCTACCGTCACCGTCATGGTGGTATCGATAAACATTTTTGAGCCTTCAACACGCCAAGCTTTTTCTGAAATTGGTAGCACTTGATCTAATTTTAATTGGCCATTTTTAAGCGCCTTAAATGACAAATAAGCCGTCATAATTTTGGTAAGTGAGGCTGGCTCCACACGATCATTACTATTGCGTTCGGCTAAAACTTGGCCACTATTAAAGTCTTTTAAAAGATAAGCCTTTACAGCCAAATCAGGTGCTGGCGGCACTTCAGCATTTGCGTTAAAAGCCAAAAAACCAAGTGATAACATGAAGAGTGAAATAAATTTAGACATAGTTTGCAGTATCAATTAAGAAAGTTAAAAAATTAAGGTTGCGCAATCACATAAGTGTTTACGCGTAATGATTGTTTAAGTTTTGCCGCTGCCATTTCGGCTTCTGATCGACTCGCGTAAGGTCCAATACGGACGCGGTAAATACCGTCATTGTACCAGCTATTGACGGGTGCATTTTCAATCAACTTCTGGCTCAAAATTTTCTTGGAAAGTCCGTTAGCATTTTGCTCTGATTTAAACGCACCCACTTGCACAAACACACCATTATCTGCCACTGATGGATTTGCAGTAGCAGCTGAGGCAACGCTGACAGGCTCTACTTTTTCAGCGGTTTGCAAAGGCTTAATTTCAACAGCAGATGGCTGCGCTGTGGCTGTTTGAGCGACAGGAGCTTTTGCTGGATGATAAGTTCTAGCATCTATCGCCTCCACTTCCACCAAGCCGCTCCCTTTTCCTGCTAAGCCTAATTTATATGAGGCTGCATAAGACAGATCAATCAAACGGTCACTGTGAAAAGGTCCGCGGTCATTAATGCGCACAACCACAGATTTTTGATTATCGGGATTAGTCACACGCACATAGCTAGGAATTGGTAAAACCGTGTGGGCGCCCGTCATACCATACATATCGTAAATCTCGCCGGCCGAGGTCTTTTGGCCGTGATAACGACGACCATACCAAGAGGCAATCCCTTTTTGTTTATACGGACGATATTCTGTCATGGGTGTATAGCTCTGGCCCAAGGCAATATAAGGTTTATTTGCTCTTGTAATTAAAGGCTCAACTTTAGGTATAGCATCTGGAATTGCTTCGATATTGGCTGGAGGATTGTCGCCTGGACCATCATCCAAATAGTAGCCGCCTCTTTTTGCTTTACCTGTTTCAACGGTTGGCTTTGTCGTATCGCCATCGGGTTTTACTGCTGGCGAACCACCACACGCCACCAAAGCGAGCGCAAGCAATAATGGAGTTGTTCGTGATAATTTCATCATGATGTCGACATTAAAGTTTTATGCGAATGAATGCTCATTAAAATACCAAAGCCCAACAAAACGGTGACCAATGAAGTGCCGCCGTAGCTAATAAAAGGGAGTGGTACGCCCACCACTGGCAAGATACCGCTCACCATGCCGATATTCACAAACACATAAGTAAAAAACGTCAAAGTAATACTGCCTGCTAACAAACGCGTAAAAGTATTACCCGCTTGCGAGGCAATCACTAAGCCACGCGAAATCAACAAACCAAACATAATAATCAACAATACATTGCCTAACAGGCCAAACTCTTCACCAAACACAGCAAAAATAAAATCCGTCGTACGCTCAGGGATAAAGTCGAGTTGAGATTGTGTGCCATTGAGCCAGCCCTTACCAGCGAAACCACCTGAGCCCAAAGCAATACCCGCTTGGATCGTGTGATAGCCAGCGCCTAAAGGGTCTTGTGATGGGTCAAGCAAAATCTCAATTCTCTTACGTTGATAGTCATGCAATAAAGACCAAAATATGGGGGCCATCACCGCGGCCGAAACAGCACCGCCAACGAGTATTTTCCAGCTCAATCCGGCCAAAAATAAAACATAAAAACCTGAAGCAAGAATCAGCAGTGCTGTGCCCAAGTCCGGTTGCTTCATCACTAAACCAACAGGCACCAAAACAAGTAATGCCCCCACCAAATAATCACTCCAACGCAGGCTTGCTTCACGCTTAGCAAAATACCAAGCCACCATCATAGGCACAGCGATTTTCATGAGTTCTGAGGGTTGAATTCTGCCCACACCAATATTGAGCCAGCGACGTGCGCCGTGACTAATTTCGCCAAATAGTGCTACGGCAATCAACAACAACAAACCAAACAAATAGAGGGGAAGCGCGATGCGCTCTAAATAGTGCGGAGAGGTGTTGGCCGCCAACCACATAATAACCAGCGCAGTCATAATGTTCATAAACTGCGAAAACACGCGCTCAAAACTGGCGCCCGATGCACTAAACAACACGAACAAACCCACCATGCAGGCAAAGAAAATGCAGCCCATTAAAAATGAGTCTATCCGTCTTGCTAGATAAGCAACAATTTCGTTAATCATGAGGTGCGTCCTCTGCAGGTGCAGGCTCTGAAGCTTTTTTAGGGTCTATTACTTCAGCATTAGGCACCTTGCCCAATAAATAATAATCCATCACTTTGCGCGCAATGGGGCCAGCTGCCGAACCGCCGTGACCACCATTTTCGACAATCACTGCTACCGCAATTTTAGGGTCTTCTGCAGGCGCATAAGCAACAAATAAAGCATGGTCGCGATGACGCTCATCCAAAGCCCCTGCATTGTATTTAGCGCCCTGCTTAATGCCCACCACCTGAGCAGTGCCCGTTTTTGCGGCGATGCTATAACTACTGCCTGCGCCAACACTCGCAGCAGTGCCCCCTGGCTGCGTCACATTCACCATGCCTGCGCGCACAATCGCCACGTTAGCTGGACTTAAAGACACTTCGTCCATTTTAATGGGCGGCAATGGCTGAGCTGGGCCATGATAGGGCTGGATAGTTTTCACCAAATGCGGGCGCATCGCCACACCGTTATTTGCCAAAGTTGAAACGGCTTGCGCCAACTGCATTGGCGTCACCAAAGTGTAGCCTTGACCAATGCCCACGATAACCGTTTCACCTGGAAACCATTTTTGTTTCCAGCGTTTATATTTCCATTCAGGGGTAGGCAATAAGCCGCTCATTTCACCCTCTAAATCAATGCCTGTCTTTTTACCAAACCCAAAATGACTGACGAAACCCACTAATTTATCGATGCCTAAATCTAATGCCAAACCATAAAAAAAGGTGTCGCAAGAAACGGTAATGGCTTTTTGCATATCCACTGATCCGTGGCCTTCTGGCTTCCAATCTCGATAACGGTGTGCGCTGCCAGCCAAGGCGTAGAAACCTGGGTCAGAAATACTAAAGGGGGGCTTACGTTTACCTTCTTCTAAACCTGCCATCGCAACAAAAGGCTTAAAGGTTGAACCTGGTGGATAAATACCGCGAATCGGACGGTTAATTAGCGGCCTATCCAAAGAGCCATTAAGCGTCTTCCAAGTGTCCGCATCAATGCCATCCACAAACAAATTCGGGTCAAAAGTTGGCATACTGACGTAAGACAAAACTTCACCTGTTTTTGGATCCATCGCCACTAGCGCACCACGACGATTACCGAAAGCAGTTTCAGCAATTTCTTGCATTTTGGCATCAACGGACAAAATTAAATTATCGCCAGGCACAGGTGGCGTATTGGCCAATACCCGAACCGCCTCGCCGCCCGCATCAATTTCTACCTGTTGAAAACCTGTTTTTCCATGCAAGCTACGCTCGTAATATTGTTCGATACCGCCCTTACCAATATGGTCTGAACCTTTGTAGTTGGAAATATCTCCCGAATCTTCTAGTACCTTTACATCACCCTGATTGATACGGCCAATATGGCCAATCATATGCACGCCGAGATTACCCATCGGATAATGCCTAAACAAACGTGAGCGAATTTCAACGCCAGGAAATTGATAACGATTGGCGGCAAATTTTGCGGCCTCAATTTCATTCAGATGGGTTCGAATCGGAACGCTCTCAAAATCATGACCCTGCGCCCGTAACTTTTTAAAGCGCTTTTTATCTTCCGCACTCACTTCTATCAACTGACTAATGCGGTTGACCACATCATCTACGTTGCCTGCTTTAGAAGGTGTTACTTCTAAAGTGTAAACAAAGAAATTGTGTGCCAGTACCGCACCGTTCCGGTCCAAAATAAGACCACGATTGGGCACCGTAGGTACCAAAGAAATGCGATTACTTTCGGCAAGCGTTTGGTAATAATCGTATTTAAAAATTTGTAGGTAAAGAAAACGCGCCAGCAAAAGGCCAAGACAAACAAAAACCACGACCGAAGCAAATGCTAAGCGGTTCACATAATGATGTTGCTCAAGTGAATGATTTTTGACTTCGCGGTGTAGGCGCATACAACTTACTGTTGATCAGATGATCTTTTAACAATGCCCCAACGAGCATTTACAACGAGATGCCACAATAAAATACTGCTCAGGCATGAAACAAAATAGAGCAAACTAAATTGCTTACTGTCCATAAACAACTTAAGTACTATCAAGGTAATCTGGTTGATTAACAACAACATAAAAACGTAACCAGACTGCTGTAAAACCGTGAATAAAATGAGACGCTTTTGATACACCACGGCAACGAAAGCGGTTAAGGCATAAGCCAGTGCAGTTTGTCCGAACAAATCACCATTAAGTAAATCCATCATCAATCCAGCTGCCCAAGCCGTGCCAATGTTGCAAAGATGAGGTGCACGCAACATCCAATACAACAGCACTAGCAAGACAAAATCTGGCTTGATTTGCACCCAAAAACCAGACCAGGGCAATAACTGCAAAATAATTGCGGCTAACAAGCTGATATATAAGGCACGATGACTATTGGTTCTCATGGCTTCTTCTCAACGGTGCTCATGGATTTCTTTTGTTGGGCCTTATCGGCAGCGACTGTTTTCTTAATCTCTTCCATCACTGCATTTTTGGCAGGCATATCAATCAACAAAATCAATCTGTGATTTTGAATGCCGGCCAAGGGCTTGGCGGCAATTCTAGCAAAGGGAGAACTTGAGCTAGATTTGACAGACTCAACGGTGGCCACTGCCAAT
The DNA here is from genome assembly GCA_039800585.1 of Pseudomonadota bacterium. Lineage (GTDB taxonomy): Bacteria > Pseudomonadota > Gammaproteobacteria > Burkholderiales > Methylophilaceae > Methylopumilus_A. Next base: position 2,800 of record JBDLQN010000035.1, on the reverse strand, counting down.
CCAACTGGATAAACGCCATCGATCCCAGAAGTAACCAACTTATCCCCCTGTTTGATATCTACATTGGCTGGCAGATAAGGGACATCGACCATGCCGCTTTTACCACTGCCAAAAGCAATGGCACGCAAGCCATTACGCTCGATTTGAATCGGAATGGATAAATCTTGGTCCGTCAGCAAGGTCACTTCACTGCTATACGGAAAGACACGCGTCACTTGGCCTAATAAACCAGTTGCATCAATCGCGGCCTGCCCCAAAACAACGTTTTGGTTAGTACCAACATTGATCACCACTTTGTGTGAAAACGGGTCACGCCCCATATACATAATTTCGGCAATGTGCGTGCCTTGCTTAGTAGTTTTTCCAGCACTCAACAAGTCTCTTAAATTTTGATTCTCGACATTAAGAGATGTCAGCGCTTGCAGTTGAGCACTTTGAACTAATAAACGCTGATTAAGATTTTTGACTTCTTTTTGCAGAGATTCTTGAGAAACAAAATAACGCTGAATATTGCGAGCCAGAACAAAGGGGCTATCCGCAATCACTTGTAGCGGCCAAACCGCCACCATTAAGGTCTGGCGCACGCCAGTCAAGTAATCAAAACGGGCATCAGATGCCATTAAAACAAGTGACAGCGTAGAAAAGAAAATGAAACGCGTGAAGGCGCTAGGGCCACGGATAAAAAAACTAGGGGTTTGTTGTTGATCCATTACGTATAAGTCTTAAACCCGTTTTTAATGACTTTCATCATGCGGCATGATTAGTGCATGCCACATGATGAGACTTGATTACTCGTAAGCAAAAATATTGCCCAAACGATCGATTTCTTCCAATGCACGGCCACTACCACGCGCCACACAAGTTAATGGATCTTCAGCTACCAAAACTGGTAAACCTGTTTCTTCCATAATCAAACGATCAAGGTTGTGTAGTAAGGCTCCACCACCTGTTAATACCATGCCTTTTTCAGCAATGTCTGCGCCTAACTCTGGCGGTGTTTGCTCAAGCGCCGATTTAACTGCACCAACAATTGCGTTTAATGGCTCAGTCAGCGCCTCCAAGATTTCATTGCTCGAAACAGTAAATTTACGTGGCAAACCTTCTGCTAAATTACGGCCTGTCACTTCCATTTCTTTCACTTCATTGCCTGGGTAAGCAGAACCGATTTGCTTCTTAATTAATTCAGCGGTTGGCTCTGAAATTTGCATGCCGTAGTTACGACGAATGTAATCAATAATTGCTTGGTCAAATTTATCGCCGCCTGTACGTTCTGATTTGGCATAAACGATACCGCCTAATGAGATAACGCCCACTTCAGTTGTACCACCGCCAATATCCACCACCATAGAACCTGTTGCATCCGCTACTGGCATATTGGCGCCAATCGCCGCCGCCATTGGCTCTTCAATCAAGTAAACGCGACGCGCACCTGCACCAATTGCAGACTCACGAATCGCACGGCGCTCAACTTGCGTTGATCCCACTGGCACGCAAATAATAATGCGTGGATTGGGTGAAAACATACGAGATTCATGCACTTTACGAATGAAATATTTGAGCATTTGCTCAGTGATCGTGAAGTCAGCAATCACGCCGTCTTTCATCGGGCGAATTGCACTGATGTTCGTTGGCGCACGGCCAAGCATCGCCTTAGCTTCAGCGCCTACTGCCAACAGCGTTTTTTTGCTTGCTGGGCCACCGTCTTGGCGAATCGCTACGACTGAAGGCTCATCAAGCACAACGCCTTTGCCACGAACATAAATCAGCGTGTTGGCTGTACCCAAATCAATCGCGATATCATTAGAAAAATAGTTATTTAAGAAACCAAACATTGTTTTTTATCCTGAAGGAGGTATCAAAATAACCGCCAAGATTTGCTTGAACAATCTGTGGCGGCTGAAGTTGTGCGTAAAATCAAGTTATAATACCGCATATCTAACAAAAATTTAAGATTTGAGAATAGAAATGTCACTCAATAGTGCGGATATTAAAAGAATTGCGCATTTAGCACGCATCGAGGTTAACGACGCTGAGGCAGATGCCACATTAGCCAAGCTAACAGGCATTTTGGGCCTGATTGAGCAAATGCAAGCCGTGGACACGACTGGCATCCAACCGATGTCGCACTCTCAAGATGTGACACAACGTTTACGTAACGACCTAGTCACCGAAACTAATCAACGCGAGCTATACCAATCCATTGCCCCAGCCGTTGAAGAAGGTCTATACCTCGTTCCTAAAGTTATTGAATAAGTAAAATCAAAAGAAACATGATTAACAAAAGCCTAAAACAACTTGGCGCGATGCTCCAAGGCAAAGAAATTTCTAGCGTTGAACTGACGCAGGAATACCTCAACCGCATTCATCGCCTCAACCCTGAAATCAATGCCTACATCACAATTGATGCAGACAAATCGCTCGCGCAAGCTAAACACGCCGACGCCATGTTAGCCGCTGGTAAAGCAACTGCGCTGACTGGATTGCCTATCGCACAAAAAGATATTTTTGTGGCTAAAGGCTGGCGCACCACTTGTGGCTCAAAAATGCTCGAAAAATTTATCGGCCCTTATGACGCTGACGTGATTGAACGCTTTGATGGCGTAGGTGCAATCAATTTGGGCAAAACCAATATGGATGAATTCGCGATGGGTTCATCTAACGAAACCAGCTATTTCGGCAAAGTACAAAACCCTTGGGACAGAAGCCGTGTTCCTGGTGGCAGTTCAGGCGGTAGCGCAGCAGCGGTTGCGGCACGCCTTTGTGCAGCAGCCACAGGCACTGACACTGGCGGATCGATTCG
>JBDLQN010000034.1:0-9574 GCA_039800585.1 Pseudomonadota bacterium | reverse complement strand
ACACATTATTGGTGTTCACACTGGTCTTGACCAACAAGCTGCTGGCCAAACACCATTTGCTGACTTAGCAATGGTTGCTGGTTTGAAACTTGGTTTGGATATTTCTGTTGCTGGTGGCGTTAAAGCTTCTACAGCAGCTCAAGTACGTGACGCTGGTGCAACAATCATCGTTGCTGGTGCTGCGATCTACGGTGCTGCTGACCCAGCTGCTTCAGCTGCTGAAATCACAGCAATCGCTCACGGCGGTAAAAAGAGCGGTGGTTTGTTCGGCTGGTTGAAAGGTTTGTTTAGCTAAGATTTAGCTAAATAGACATTAGCTAGTTCATTTGAAACTAGGTAATTAAAACCAAAATAACCGCTGCAAAGCATCATTTGATTGTTTTGCGGCGGTTTTTACTTTTAGTAACACAAAGAAAGAAAACATACTCTCATGCGTACAGCTGAAGTTAGCCGTAATACTCTAGAAACTCAAATCGTTGCCTCAATTAATATTGACGGTACGGGTGTCTCACAACTTTCGAGTGGGCTAGGTTTTCTTGATCATATGATGGACCAAATTGCCAGACACGGCATGATGGACATTAAAGTTGAAGCTAACGGTGATTTGCATATTGATGCGCATCACACGGTAGAAGATATTGGCATTACCCTAGGTCAGGCTTTTGCTAAAGCACTGGGGGATAAAAAAGGCGTACGTCGCTATGGCCATGCTTATGTGCCTTTAGACGAAGCACTTTCTCGTGTTGCATTAGATCTATCAGGCCGTCCAGGATTGGAATTTGGCGTAGAGTTCAAGCGCGCACGTATTGGTGATTTTGATGTGGATTTAGTGCATGAATTTTTCCAGGGGTTTGTAAACCATGCTGGCGTCACTTTGCACATCGACAATTTGCGTGGCGAGAATGCTCACCACCAAGCAGAAACAATTTTTAAAGCTTTTGGTCGTGCATTGCGCATGGCGACAGAGCTTGATCCACGTATGGCAGGCATCATGCCTTCGACCAAGGGGTCTTTATAAGTCTAATGATTTGCACCTCTATTTTGGGGTGGGATTGAAGTGGTTAGACCTTTCACACAACGTCATGCTAAGTAGAAATGATGATTGACATCGCAGTTGTAGATTACGGAATGGGCAATTTACGCTCAGTCTCAAAAGCCTTGGAGCATGTGGCTCCAAATAAGAATGTTCTTGTCACAAGTAAGGCTAGCGATATCGCAGCGGCTGCCCGAGTGGTGTTTCCTGGTCAGGGCGCCATGCCTGACTGTATGCGCGAGCTTGAATCGCGAGGCTTGCATGAAGCGGTGGTCAATGCGGCCGCTAATAAGCCCTTCTTGGGCATTTGCATTGGCCTACAGTTGTTGTTCCAACATTCTGAAGAGGGCGATGCAAACGGCTTGGGGATTTTGGCGGGTAATGTAAAACGCTTTCCCTCAGAAGAGATGCACGACGCGAATGGCGATAAGCTAAAAGTACCACATATGGGCTGGAACCAGGTCTACCAACAACAAGCCCATCCGATGTGGAAAGATATTGCTGACGGCGAGCGTTTTTATTACGTGCACAGCTATTTTGTTCAGCCTGCTGACGCTAGTTTGGTGGCGGGCGTGACTAATTATCCCAAGCCATTTACAGGTGCGATTGCGAAGAATAATATTTTTGCAGTTCAGTTCCACCCAGAAAAAAGCCAGCATGCGGGTTTGCAGTTGCTTGCCAATTTTGTGCAGTGGAATGGCCAGTAATTTTTTATTTAAATTTTTCTTAATACAGTTCTAATTATGTTACTTATTCCTGCGATTGATTTAAAAGACGGTCATTGTGTGCGATTGAAACAAGGTTTGATGGAGGATGCAACGGTGTTCTCTGAAGACCCTGGCGCGACGGCGCGGCACTGGATAGAGCAAGGCGGTAAGCGCCTGCATCTGGTCGATTTGAATGGAGCCTTTGCGGGTAAACCAGTCAATGAAGGCGCGATTAAAGCGATTGTTGAAGCCGCTGGTGGTGAAATTCCAATTCAGTTGGGTGGCGGTATACGTGATTTGGGAACCATCGAACGATACTTAGATAACGGCATTGATTACGTGATTATTGGCACGGCTGCCGTTAAAAATCCAGGTTTCTTGCATGAAGCCTGCTATGCGTTTCCAGGCCAGATTATTGTGGGGCTGGATGCTAAAGACGGCAAAGTGGCTGTGGATGGTTGGTCAAAAATTACAGGTCATGACGTCATTGATTTAGCCAAAAAATTTGAAGATTACGGCGTTGAAGCGGTGGTTTATACCGATATTGGCCGTGATGGCATGTTAAGCGGTGTGAATATTGAAGCGACGGTTGCCCTAGCCCAAGCTTTGACCATTCCAGTGATTGCCAGCGGTGGATTAACCAATTTGGATGATGTGCGTAAGCTTTGTGCTGTGCAAGATGAAGGCATCATGGGCGCGATTACTGGGCGTGCAATTTACGAAGGCACCATTAATTTTGCGGAAGCCCAGGCTTTGGCAGACGAGTTGAGCGCTTAATGCTGGCAAAACGTATTATTCCTTGCTTAGATGTGACCGATGGTCGTGTCGTCAAAGGTGTCAATTTTCTTGAGTTGCGTGATGCGGGTGATCCCGTTGAAATTGCCCGTCGTTACGACGAGCAAGGCGCCGACGAGCTCACTTTTCTGGATATCACTGCCAGTTCAGATAATCGCGGTCTTATTCTGCATATTATTGAAGAGGTAGCTTCTCAAGTTTTTATTCCGCTAACGGTTGGCGGCGGTGTACGTGAGGTTGAGGATGTGCGTCGTTTGCTTAATGCAGGCGCCGATAAAGTGAGCATTAATACTTCTGCTGTATTAAATCCGCAATTGGTGGCAGATGCTTCAGGTCGCTTTGGTTCGCAATGTATTGTAGTGGCGATTGATGCCAAAGAAGTGAGCGTTGATGCATCAGGCAACCCAAGATGGGAAGTGTTCACGCACGGTGGTCGTAAGCCAACAGGCATCGATGCCGTAGAGTGGGCGCGCAAAATGGTGGGCCTGGGTGCTGGAGAGCTTTTAGTCACTAGCATGGATAGAGACGGTACCAAAATTGGTTTCAATCTTGGTTTGAACAAAGCGATTAGCGATGCCGTCGATGTGCCGATTATTGCTTCAGGTGGGGTGGGTAATCTGCAGCACTTGGTTGATGGTGTTAAGCTGGGTGGCGCCGATGCGGTGCTGGCGGCGAGTATTTTTCATTATGGTGAATTTACTGTGCGCCAAGCCAAAGAATATATGCGTGACCACGGTATAGAGGTGAGGCTATGAGTTGGTTGGACGATATTAAATGGTCAGATGGCTTAGTACCAGTGATTGCCCAAGAGCTTGGTACAAAGCAAGTACTCATGTTTGCATTTATGAATCGTGAGGCTTTGCAGCTTACTGTTGAAACGGGTTATGCGGTTTACTGGTCGCGCTCTCGCAATAAATTGTGGCGCAAAGGTGAAGAGTCTGGTCATCAGCAAAAAGTACATGAGCTGCGTTTAGATTGTGATGGTGACGTGATTCTGATGACGGTTGAACAGAAGGGAGGCATTGCCTGTCATACTGGTCGTCATGACTGCTTTTTCCAAAAGCTTGAGAATGGCGCATGGAAAACCGACAAACCTGTGATTAAAAATCCAGAGGATATTTATAAACATGAATGACATTATTCAGCGCCTAACTCAGGAGTTAGAGGCACGTAAAAGTGCCGATCCACAGACCTCTTACGTTGCCAAGCTTTACAGCAAGGGCATGAATGCAATCTTAAAAAAGGTTGGGGAAGAAGCGGCTGAAACCATCATCGCAGCTAAGGATGGTAGCCAAGAAGATCTGATTTATGAAACCGCAGATTTGTGGTTCCATACCATGGTGATGTTGGCGCAAGCAGGATTAAGTGCGGAAGATGTGCTGAATGAGCTAGCTCGTCGAGAAGGTTTGTCGGGTCTGGTTGAAAAAGCGTCTCGCCCAAAGGAATAACGGAATGGCCATAAATGCGGATTGTATTTTTTGTAAGATTGTTCAAGGTGACATTCCTTCAAAGAAAATCTTTGAAGATGAGGACCTGATTGTTTTTCATGACATTAAGCCCATCTCGCCAGTACATTTTCTGATTGTGCCTAAATTGCATATCGAAAGTTTGGCGCAAACAGAGCCAGCGCATCAGGCACTATTGGGAAAAATGTTACTGTTGGCACCAAAATTGGCTGCTGAGCATGGTCTAAAAGGCTTCCGTACAATGATTAATACGGGGCGCGAGGGTGGTCAAGAAGTATTCCATATTCATGTACATGTGTTTGGCGGTGGCGCGACGCTACCTAGAACTTAATAGGAGGTTATATGGGCTTTAAAGAGTTAATCGTTATTTTGGTGATTGCGCTGGTGGTGTTTGGAACAAAACGCTTGCGCAATATGGGCGGTGATTTGGGTGGCGCAGTTAAGAACTTTAAAGATGCCATGAATGGCGAGGGCGAGAATAAGCCTGCAGCTAAGAAAACGCCAGTTAGAAAAGCTGCAGCAAGAAAATCAGCTGCTAAAACAGTGAAAAAAACGGCCCCACGTAAAACGGGCGTTAAGTAGCTAGCGCATCATTTATGTTTGATGTTGGCTTCTCGGAGATTGTCTTAATCGCCGTTGTGGCACTTGTGGTTGTTGGTCCCGAAAGACTACCCAAGCTTGCCCGCACCTTGGGCGCCTTGGTTGGCCGTATGCGTCGCTATGTGACCACGGTTAAAAGCGAAGTTGAGCGTGAAATGCAATTTGAGGATTTAAAAAAATTGCAGCAGCATATTCAGGCGCAACAAGTCCAGACAGAGCCGCTTTCCGAACCGGTCAAAAAGCCAACAAGGCGCAAGCCTGCTGCAAAGCGTCAAACTCAGCGTACGATCAAAAAAGTGACGCCGCATGAGTGATGCTGATTCCTTTGTTTCCCATTTATTGGAACTGCGTAGTCGACTACTTAAAATCGTGATTGGTTTAGTAGTGTCGATAGTGGTATTTCTGCCTTTCTCTAATGAGCTCTATACTTGGTTGGCGCAGCCGCTTTTGAAACAAATGCCAGCGGGTACCCATATGATTGCCACAGCGGTGACCACACCGTTTTTGGTGCCCATGAAAGTTTCTACCTTGGTTGGTATTGTGGCCTCTTTGCCTTACACGCTATATCAAGCTTGGGCCTTCGTTGCACCAGGGCTTTATGAGCATGAGCGTCGATTTATTGGTCCACTAATTGTGGCGAGTACAGCTTTGTTTCTGATGGGCATGTCCTTCGCCTACTTCTTTGTGTTCCCAGTTTTATTCGGGTTTGTGGCAACTTCCGCACCGCAAGGGGTGTCGGTGATGACGGATATTGGAAGCTATTTAGATTTTGTGACAACGATGTTTGTTTCTTTCGGTGTTGCTTTCGAAGTGCCGATCGCTGTTCTATTGCTGGTGAAATTTAATTTGGTGAAAGTCTCTGCGCTTAAAGAAGCACGTTCTTATGTGATTGTTGGGGCGTTTATTATTGGCGCGATTCTGACCCCGCCAGACGTCATTTCTCAAGTGATGTTAGCGGTGCCCTTGTGGCTATTGTATGAGGCAGGCGTTTTACTGGCTCAATTTGTTGAGCCTAAAACAGCAGATTAATTTTCTAGCACTTTATTTCTAATACTCTCTGCGCTTGGTCTTAGTCCAATCATCACAGCAATATTCATCACTTTTTGATTACGTGCTATCTGCAAGGTCGCCAGTTTATTCGGTTTTAACTCGGAAATAAGATTGAGCATTGAGCTGCTATCAAATACTTGATGGCCGTTAATTTCGAGCAAAATATCTCCCGATTTTAGTCCTGCCCGTTCTGCGGGGCTGCCCTTGATAATCCCTGCAATAAGTGAGCCCGAGGTATTTTTAAGTTTGAATGATTCGGCCAACTCAGGGGTGATGTCCTGCGCTTCAATTCCAATCCAGCCACGTGTTACAGCGCCTTGACGCACGATTTGTTCCATTACGTGTTTGGCAATGCTGACAGGGATGGCGAAACCAATGCCCATGGAACCACCGCTACGAGAGTAAATCGCGCTGTTAATCCCGACTAAATTGCCTTCAGCGTCTATCAATGCCCCTCCAGAATTTCCTGGGTTGATGGGAGCGTCGGTTTGAATAAAATTCTCGAACGTGCTGATGCCTAAATGATTGCGTCCCAAAGCGCTAATAATGCCCTGCGTGACCGTCTGGCCCACGCCAAAAGGATTGCCAATAGCCAGCACGACATCGCCCACTTGGTTTTTTTCTGGGTCGGCAAAAGTAATGGCAGGTAACTGATTAAGTTCAATTTTTAATACAGCTAGGTCTGTTTCTGGGTCAGCGCCAACGACACGTGCTTTACTGGTGCGGCCATCCTCTAAAGCAACTTCGATCTCATCCGCCGCCATGACAACGTGTGCGTTCGTTAAGATAAGCCCATGCTCGCTGACTATTACGCCTGACCCTAGGCTACTTTCGTGCTGAGAAGGATTTTCTGACTGATCGCCAAAAAAGCGTTTAAGCAAAGGGTCTTCCAAAAAAGGTTGGTGGGGGTTAGCCACTTTTTTGCTGGTAAAAATATTGACCACGGACGGCATCGCCTTTTGTGCGGCTTTGCTGTAGCTGGTCGCGCCTAGGCTTTGTGGATTTAAGAATTGATGTTGATAAAGCAGTTCAAGCTGATGGCTGAATAGTTTTGGGTAAAAAATTTGTAAGACAAAAATCAGCCCGAGGCTGACAGTGACAGATTGTGCGAAAATAAGCCAAAACTTTTTCATTGAATTGAGTGATTGCTATGGAATTAAAGGCCTTGGTCGATTATACCCGACAACTTTTGCAAGTCGAGCGCTACGCTGATTATTGCCCAAATGGCTTACAGCTTGAGGGTAGGGCGAGTATCAATAAGATTGTTTCAGGGGTGACGGCAAGCATGGCGCTTTTGGAGTCAGCCAAAAATGCTGGCGCAGATGCTATTTTGGTACATCACGGCTATTTTTGGAAAAATGAAGATGCTGCCATCGTAGGGCTTAAGCGCAATCGCATTAAATTTTTGCTTGAAAATAATATCAGCCTACTCGCCTATCACTTGCCTTTAGATGCGCACCCAGCGTTGGGTAATAACGCACAACTTGCTCAAAAACTGGGCCTGGAAGTGAAGTCTTGGCAAGGTAATCAGGGATTGGTCGGTTTGGGCATTTTGCCTGCTGCGCCCAGCTTAAAAGATTTTTCTCAGTATGTTGAAAATCAATTGCAGCGACCGCCCTTAGTGATTGGCGATATGAATAAATCGATTAAAAACGTTGCCTGGTGTACTGGCGGTGCCCAGGGCTACATGCAAGACGCGATTGATTTGGGCGTGGATCTGTTTATTAGTGGTGAGGTTTCTGAGCAAACTTATCATTTGGCGCGAGAGTCAGGCGTGGCCTTCATTGCGGCAGGCCATCATGCCACTGAGCGTTATGGGGTGCAGGCCTTGGGCGAGCACTTGGCACAGTATTTTGGGATTGAGCACGAATATATCGAGATTGATAATCCTGTTTAATTTTAGAGGCTTTTTTGGGCGTTAAGAGCATAAATTAACGCTTTCAAGGGTTTAAGTTTTTGCCTAGAAGCTGTAAAATGGCGCGTTAATTTAATGTGTCAATGTAAGGGCATGTGATGGCAAACCAGGAAGTGGATCAAAGTAAACGTAAATTTCTCATTGCGGCAACTTCGGTTGCGGGCGGCGTTGCGGCAGCAGCTGTGGCGGTGCCTTTTGTGACCAGCATGATGCCAAGCGAACGTGCTAAGGCCGCGGGCGCACCTGTTGAAGTCGATATTAGCAAAGTTGAGTCAGGTTCAATGATTACCGTTGAATGGCGCGGCAAACCAGTTTGGATTGTAAACCGCTCTCAACCAATGCTGGACGCATTAAAAAACCACGATGATAAATTGTCGGATCCAAAGCTTGAGGTTACAAGCCAGCAGCCTGAATACTGTGCAAATGATGCGCGTGCCATTAAAGCAAACATTATGGTGTTGGTAGGTATCTGTACGCACTTGGGTTGTTCTCCATCTCCAAAATTACAAACCGGTGCCGATATGGGTGCTGATTGGCCAGGTGGCTTCTTCTGTCCATGTCACGGCTCTAAATTTGACTTGGCTGGCCGCGTTTTCAAAGGCTCACCAGCACCAGTTAACTTGGTAGTTCCACCACACAAATACTTGAGCGATTCAGTGTTGTTGATCGGTGCAGATGATAAAGGGGTTGCATAATGACCGATAAAAACACACAAAGTGGTGCAGCTAAATTATTGGCATGGGTTGATGAGCGTTTCCCGCTAACAGCCAATGTTAAAGCGCATTTAACTGAATACTACGCACCTAAAAATTTCAATTTCTGGTACTTCTTTGGTTCGCTAGCCTTATTGGTGTTGGTGATTCAAATTTTGACTGGCATTTTCTTGACGATGAATTACAAACCAGAAGCGAGCATGGCTTTCGCTTCTGTTGAATACATCATGCGTGACGTTTCATGGGGGCGTTTAATCCGCTACATGCACTCAACAGGCGCATCGATGTTCTTTGTTGTGGTTTATTTGCACATGTTCCGTGGTTTGATTTACGGATCATACAGAGCGCCACGTGAATTGATTTGGTTGTTTGGTGTAGGCATTTTCTTGGTGTTGATGGGCGAAGCGTTCTTTGGCTATCTATTGCCATGGGGTCAAATGTCTTACTGGGGCGCACAAGTGATTATTAACTTGTTCACCTCTATTCCGTTTATTGGTCCGGACATCTCATTGTGGGTGCGTGGAGATTACACGGTTTCTGATGCCACACTTAATCGCTTCTTCGCTTTCCACGTGATTGCTTTGCCTTTGGTGTTGTTGGGCTTGGTGGTTGCGCACTTGATTGCTTTGCATGAAGTGGGCTCTAACAATCCAGATGGCGTTGAAATCAAAAATAAGAAAGATCCAAAAACAAAGATTCCATTAGATGGCATTCCTTTCCACCCTTACTACACAGTGAAAGATTTGGTGGGTGTGGCTGCTTTCTTGATGGTGTTCTCAGCGATTATTTTCTTTGCGCCAGAGATGGGCGGTTATTTCCTTGAAGCGAATAACTTCATCCCAGCAGACCCATTGAAAACGCCACCGCACATTGCACCAGTCTGGTATTTCACACCTTACTACTCAATTTTGCGTGCTGTACCGCCTATCCTTAACTCACAATTCCCTGGGGTTGCGGCAATGGGCTTGTCAGTATTGAGCTTTGCATTCTTGCCTTGGTTGGATCGTAGTCCAGTCAAGTCAATTCGCTACCGTGGTGCACTCTACAAACAATGGTTAGCAGCTTTTGTGGTGAGTTTCTTGGTGTTGGGGTACCTGGGTACTGAGCCATCTAACGTCTGGGGTCAGTTTGCGCCAGATACCTTGTTGGTGGGGGGTGCTGACCGTGCGACTGTTGTTGCCAGAATTTTTAGCGTTGTTTACTTCTTGTTCTTTGCGTTAATGCCTTGGTACACACAAAAAGATAAAACTAAGCCAGTGCCAGAAAGGGTGACTGCATAATGAAGAAATTTTTAT
>JBDLQN010000033.1:0-9597 GCA_039800585.1 Pseudomonadota bacterium | reverse complement strand
ATAAAACTCATGCAAAAACTCAGCCTCGACTTCATATTCCATCATGCCAGGCTTAGTAAATTGCATCGCCCGCTGATGAGCAGCCGCAGCAATATTGGCCGAGCGATGCATCAAATCAATTTCAAATGGTGATTTAATCAAGCGCATTTCATCCAGCAGCTTTCGCACATCTAGCACTTGTTCTGGGGCACTTACGCCAGTTCTAGCTTGCGTACGCAAATGATTAAGCCAAAAAGTTATCTTAGCGTCCCAAGCGGCATCAGCACCCAAGCTGTAAAAAAGCTTATCTTGATTAGCTAATAACTTTGGCGCAATTTCATCGAGCTGCTGGATTGAGTAAGCTTCATCAAAGCCGAACATTTCTTTTGCTGCATCAGGCCCAAATCGAAAACCATCCCAAATTTCGCGTTCAATATCTTTTTCGCGACAAAACAAAATCGTTTTCGGAGACTTGCCGGCTATCACCAACAAAACAGCTTCTGGCTCTTTAAACCCTGTTAAATAATAAAAATAGCTATCGAATCTATACGGATAATGGCTATCGCGGTTACGAATAGCTTCAGGCGCTGTAGGAATAATGGCCACCCCCCCACCCATCTGCTGGATAAGCTGGTCACGTCTTGCTCGAAATTCCTGAGAATTAAAACTCATCATCATCCTTTAGGGTTTAGAGATTGCCTCATCGAGTGCTGCCAGACGCTCTGGCGTGCCAATGTCATGCCAAACACCTTGATGGCGTTCGGCTGTCACCAACCCCTGTGCCATCGCTTGCTTTAGCAAGGGTGCCAATTTAGCAGCTTCGCCTTGCTTAATGCCTAAAAATAACCGTGGATGATAAACACCAACCCCTGAAAAGGTATATTGCACATCGCCAGTTTCTGCCAATTTTCCAGCCTTAATCGCAAAGTCCCCTCGAGGATGTTGCGGCGGGTTATCCACCATCACCAAATGCGCCAAATTGGGCGGCTGCAACTTCAAATTCGCAAAATTTACGTCAGTAAACACATCACCGTTCACCACCAAAAATGGCGAGTCCCCCAGCAAATTAAGCGCATTAGCAATGCCGCCAGCCGTCTCTAATGCAGTCGATTCAGGGCTATAAGCAATAGCCAAACCCCAACGACTGCCATCACCCAAGTTATCTTCAATTTGTTGACCAAGATGCGCATGATTGATCACCACCTCTTTGAAACCCGCTAGTGCTAAACGTTCCAAATGCCAAGCAATGAGGGGCTTGCCACCTACTTTTAAAAGAGGCTTAGGGGTGTGGTCGGTCAAAGGACGCATGCGCTCCCCACGACCTGCCGCTAATATCATCGCCTTCAATCTAATGCTTTCATCAAAAAGTGTATCCTGGCTTGTATTCAACGCCCGCCAATTCATCCAACAGTCGGAGGAAAGGTTTCAACTCAATATAGCGGTCACAAACGCGGCGTAAATAATCCATCACCAGCGGCATATCCTTCAAATAACCATCTTTGCCATCACGATGGTAGAGTCGGGCAAAAATACCCAAAACCTTGATGTGACGCTGTGCGCCCATCCACTCAAAATCGCGATAAAACTCAGCAAAATCTTCAGACATAGGCAGACCTGCTTGTCGAGCTAACTGCCAATAACGCACAGCCCAATCCAAGACCTGATCTTCCTCCCACGAAATGTAGGCGTCTTTTAACAGGGAAACCAAATCATAAGTAATCGGCCCATAGACCGCATCTTGAAAATCCAGCACCCCTAAATCATGCGAATTTTCTTGCACCATCAAATTGCGAGAGTGGTAGTCCCTGTGCACATAAACCTTAGGCTGCGCCAAAATATTCGCGTTGAGCATGGCAAAAGTTTTATTCATCACCTGTTGCTGGGCATCAGTGAGCGTAGCCTTCAAATGCTTGGTCACATACCAATCCGGAAAAAGCTGCATTTCCCTAGTCAGCAAAGCCTCATCGTAAGGTGGAAAAACATCTGGCTTGCTCGCCAGCTGCATTTTAATCAGCGCATTACTTGCGTCTCGATACAAATCTGCTGCCACTTCCAAACCATTAGGGGCCTGCAAAGCGCTTAAAAAAGTGGTGTTCCCCAAATCAGAAAGCAGTAAAAATCCATTAGGGATATCCTGCGCAATAATCTTAGGCACGTTTAAGCCAGCGGCACCAAACACTTCTGCGGCATGGACAAACGGCTTGCAATCTTCCTGTGGCGGTGGCGCGTCCATAGCAATCAAAGTTTCGCCATCAATGGTGACACGGAAATACCGTCTAAAACTGGCATCTGCCGAGGCTGGCTCAATAGCGTAAGATTTTTTTTCAAGTACTACAGCCAGCCAATTATTGAGTTGTTGCAAACGTTCCAATTTATGCTTTCGTTTAAATAATTATTTAATTGCCAAAATCGCCATTTTATTCTGGAAAAATGTCCGAAAATGACTGCTTTGCGCTATTATACGGGGATAGTAAAAAGGCATGGCAATGCCTTAATTTTTGTAATTTTATCACCCAGAAAAGAATCACGCGCCGACTTTGATGTTTGCGGAATTTATAGATTGAAAATTAAGCCACTCATCATCAATGCCTTGCTTGCCTGTTTATGCCTCTTCTGGAGCTTGGCAGGCATTGATGCCCCCTTAGCGCATGCAGCAGAAACAGACCCCGAAACAGAAATTGCTCAGCCAACACTCGTTCTCGACCACGATTTAAGTGTAGAAAAACCAGCCACAAACGAACCAAAATCAACGACGGACCCGTCCAAGGACTCCTCTAAAAAAAGCGCGACGCGGGTTAAATTGCGCATGAGCAGGAGCATTAACAACTTTGAAGCGCTGAATAAGAAAACACCAGAACCACAAATAATCGATGCAGCCAGCTTCAAAAAAGAAGCTGACCAAGAAAAGAGCATGCTTGCTGATGGCGGAGTGATACTCGAAGGTGATCAAATGGAAGCTTTTCAAGACCGTCATATCACTGCCTTCGGCAATGGAGTGTTACGTACAGATACTTCTACGATGCTGGGAGATCGCATCGAATTTGATCAACAAAATCAAATCGTACACTCTTCAGGCAATGCCTCTATCGAAACAGACGATAGCTTAGCTAAAGGACCAGCCTTTCATCTAAATATTGACGACAGCACAGGCGAGATGCCAAAAGCTGCCTTCACTTTGTATAAACCGCTGATCAGAATCCAGCCCTTAGGCGCATTAGGTGACAAAATGTATGGTCAGAATCCAGCCATCAACAACGATTTAATGTCTGGCGTTGTCGCCAAAAATTCAAATCCTGTGAACGGTGAGAGCACACCTGTTTTTGCATCTGACCCTACACAACCCAGCGAAAACAAAACGACAAGCTCTCGTGGCGATGCACAAATGCTGTATTTCGAGGGCGACAGCAAAAAACGTCTGATTAAAGCAAGGTACACCACCTGCTCAGCTGATTCGGACGATTGGTATATCAAGTCAGGTCAACTCAAAATTGACGATGAAACCAAGACAGCGACTGCCACTCACTCGACAGTGGAGTTTAAGGGCGTGCCGATTCTATACACGCCATGGATTAACTTCCCTTATGCCAACCAAAGAAAATCTGGCTTATTAGCCCCCACTTGGGGAACCACCTCCAAAAGTGGCTTTGAGCTACTTGCGCCATTTTACTGGAATATTTCCCCAAATATGGACGCCACTATCGCAGCAAGAGCGCTATCGAAACGCGGCGTTCAGTTACAAGGCGAATTCCGTTATTTAGAGGAAAACTATTCTGGTATTCAGAATATCGAGTTCTTGCCTTCTGACAACATGTCCCAAAAAGATAGATACTTCGGAAAAATTAAGCACCAGCAGAACTTTGGCAATGGATGGTCGGCAGGGCTTGATGCTTCCACCGTTTCAGATGACCAGTATTTTTCTGATCTTTCAACCCACATTATCACCACCAGTCAGGTCAACTTATTGCAACAAGCCAACCTGAACTACTCAGGTAACATTTGGCAATTCAGCGCCTTGGCTCAGCGTTATCAAACTTTGGATAAAGCGTCCTATCCCTACCAGCGATTACCGCAAGTCACTCTCAACGGCTCAAAAGACTGGGATTGGGGAACCACGCGCATTCAAAACCAAATTGTGCAATTTGAGTTAGATGGCAACTCCTCATTACCAGTAAAATCGGGCACGCGCTTTAACACCTACCCAAGCATCAGCGTCCCACTTTCAAGATCTTATGGCTATGTCACCCCGAAATTAGGCGTAAATTACACCAGCTACAACCTCAACGAAGTCACGGATTCTTTGTACAGCAAGACCTCTGATCGAACATTACCGATTTTTAGTGTAGATAGCGGCCTATTCTTTGAACGCGACACAAAAATTGTTAGCCACAACTACACACAAACACTAGAACCAAGATTATTTTACGTTTACATCCCATACCAAGATCAGTCACACATCCCTGTATTTGATTCAGGCTTGATGGACTTAAATATGGGGACTTTGTTTACTGAAAACCGTTACTCGGGCATCGACCGCATTAACAATGCCAACCAGTTGAGTTACTCAGTCACCTCGCGCATGATTGATGCAGAAACTGGCGAACAAAGGCTAGCAGCGACAGTTGGCCAGCGCTTTTATTTTGAGGATCAAAAGGTTGTACTCCCAGGCGAGGTGGTTCGCTCTGGTGACAGCTCAGATATTGTTGCTGCAGCCACGGCCAAGCTAAGAAACAAATGGAATATTGATGCCGCATGGCAATACAACACGGATAGCGGCGAAACAATCAAGGCTAATATTGGCGCTCGATATAACCCAGATCCAGGCAAGATTTTGAATCTAAGCTATCGTTTCACCAAAGACAACTTGGAACAAATTAACATCTCCAGCCAATGGCCTTTGGGTCGAAGTTACTATGGTCTCGGACGCATCAACTACTCCATTTTTGATGGCAAAGCAGTTGAGGCGTTAGCAGGTATCGAATACGATGCCGGATGCTGGCAATCTCGCTTTGTGATGCAACGCGTACAAACGGCAACCGCTCAAGCCAACTACGCCTTATTCTTCCAACTAGAACTCGGCGGCATAGCCTCGATTGGCTCGAATCCATTACAATTGATCAACCGTAACATTCCTGGCTATAAGAGCAGCGGCTTATTACCAGACAATTATCGACAAGAATATAGTGAGTAATATGCGCATAAATTTATTGATATCAACCCTTCTTTCCATCGCAAGCATTCTGGTTTTCAGCTTATCCTCAAGCGCCGAACCAATTGCGAAAGGGCAAGACGAAATCCAAAAAATGGATCGCATTGTGGCGGTGGTTGATCAAACCGTGATTACAGAAAAAGAGCTGGCAGACCGCATCAGAACTGTCACCGCCCAACTCGAAAAGCAAGGCACCGAATTGCCGCCACCAGCGATTTTAGAAAAGCAAATTCTAGAGCGCATGATTACCGATAAATTGCAGCTGCAATATGCCGCGCAAACAGGCCTAAAAGTTGATGACAACCAGCTCGATAAAACCATAGAGCGTATTGCCGCCCAAAACAAAATGGATATTCCCGCTTTCAAAAAAGCGTTGCTTGAAGACGGCATTCAGTTCCGCAAATTCCGTGAAGATATTCGCAATGAAATTACCTTGGCACGTTTACGCGAACGCGAGGTGGATAACCGTATCAACATTACCGAATCTGAAATCGACAGTTTCTTAATCAACCAATCTGCGACTGGCGCAAGTGAAGAGTTTGAAATTGCACACATTCTCATCAGAGCAAGTGAAGATGCCGCCCCTGAAGACCTGAAAAAACTCAAGGCCAAGGCGGATCAAGCGCTTGCTGATTTAAAAGCCGGTAAAGACTTTGCAAAAATTTCTGCCACTTACTCCGATGCGCCCAATGCCTTGGAAGGCGGCAGCCTAGGGTGGAAGTCAGGTTCACAAGTTCCTAGCTTATTCTTAGAAGCGCTTAAACCGCTCAAATCTGGCGAGCTTACCCCGATTTTACGCAGCCCAAACGGCTTCCATATTCTCAAACTCACCAACCGCAAAGGTGGTACATCACCTCTGGTTGTTGGGCAAACCCACGTTCGTCATATCCTGATTAAAATGAACGAGGCCGTTTCAGAAAAAGACGCACGTAGTCGCATCGAAGGCATTAAAGAACGTCTTGACCATGGCGAAAGCTTTGTCGATTTAGCTAAGCAATATTCAGATGATGGTTCTGGAAAATCAGGTGGTGATTTAGGCTGGGTTAACCCAGGCGACACTGTTCCCGAATTTGAAAAAACCATGAATGCGCTCGCGCCCGGTGAAATCAGCCCAGTAATCAAAACGCAATTTGGCTTCCACGTTCTGCAAGTCATGGAACGCCGTTCGCAAGATATGTCTAAAGAAGCCGCTCGCATCAAGGCAAGACAAGAAATTCGCGCCCGTAAATCTGATGAAGCCTATCAGGACTGGGTACGCGAATTGCGCGATCGCGCCTTTGTCGAATTGCGCTTAGAAGACAAGTTCTAAGCCTCGTGAGCAAACCGCTTCCCCGCATTGTCATTACCGCTGGCGAACCTGCTGGCATTGGTTTAGATATATGCGCGATGCTTGCACACCAAGCGCTTGATGCAGATATTTGCATTGTTGCTGATCAACACGCGCTGAGTGAACGCGCCAATCAGCTCAAAATCCCGCTGAAAGTTCAAGCAAGCCACACTCCTCAAGACGCTCAAAAACACGCGGGCGACGGCACCCTAAAAGTGCACCATCAACCATGCAGTGTCCCAGTGGTCGCTGGTCAGCTGAATGCAAAAAACAGTGCCTATGTATTAAATACCCTAAAAACAGCGCTCACTGGCTGTCAACAAGGAACGTTCGATGCCATGGTCACAGCACCTGTCCATAAAGGCATCATTAACCAAGCGGGCATTGCATTTACGGGTCACACCGAATTCTTGGCGGAACAAACCAATACCCAGCAAGTGGTCATGATGTTGGTGGGTGGCGGCATGCGCGTCGCTTTAGCCACCACACATTTACCGCTAACCCAAGTCAGCAAAGCGATTACCCAAGGTAGCCTCGCAACAACCATACGCATTTTGCAGCACGACTTAATCCATCAATTTGGCATTTCAAACCCGAAAATCATGGTGGCGGGGCTAAACCCCCATGCAGGGGAAAACGGCTATTTGGGTGACGAGGAAATCAACACGATACAACCCGTGCTAGAGGCTTTAAAAAAAGAGGGCATGAACCTAATTGGGCCATTGCCAGCCGACACCATGTTTTCGCAAAAGAATATTGCCGATACTGACGCTTTTTTAGCGATGTATCACGACCAAGGTTTGGCCGTGCTCAAACATGCCAGCTTTGGTGAGGGCGTAAATGTCACACTGGGTTTGCCAATCATTCGAACTTCTGTGGACCATGGAACCGCTTTAGATTTGGCCGGTAAAGGCAATATTGAAATTGGCAGCATGTTGGCCGCCATTAAACTCGCCATCGAATTAACCCACAGCAAAGCTTTATGAAACACATCGCAAAAAAACGCTTTGGTCAAAACTTTCTAACTGACCAAGCCATTATCAACAGTCTTGTAGAAGCTATTCATCCGCAGGCCGATGACCTCATGGTGGAGATTGGCCCAGGCCTAGGCGCACTGACGCAACCGCTATTAAAAAAGCTTAATCATCTGCATGTGGTCGAAATTGACCGCGACATTATTCAGTGGATGGAATCGTTTTACGACTTAAGCAAATTAACGATACACAACTCCGATGCGCTCAAATTCAATTTTGCTGAGCTTGCCAAATTAAGCCCAGCTCAAAAAATCCGCGTCACAGGCAACTTGCCTTACAACATTTCCACGCCAATTTTGTTTCACCTTCTAGACAATGTCAGCAGCATTATTGATATGCACTTTATGCTGCAAAAAGAAGTCGTGGAGCGCATGGTGGCGGAGCCATCCACGCCTGAATATGGCCGTTTATCGGTGATGCTGCAATATCGCCTCAACATGGAATATCTCATTACCGTGCCGCCAGAGGCCTTTGACCCTGCGCCTAAAGTTGAGTCTGCCTTTGTGCGCTGTGTTCCGCATCAAGCCTTACCTTATCCAGCCAAAGATGAGGCTTTGTTCGCAAAAATCGTGACGGCAGCTTTTAGCCAACGCCGAAAAACTCTGCGCAACACACTTAAAGCATTTTTAGATGATGCTGGTTTTGAAGCGCTAAATATCAACTCACAACTTCGCGCAGAAAATTTATCCGTCGCTGAATTTGTGGCTATTGCAAACTTTTTAGCCTGATATAATTTCACCATTTTCTATGCAACCAACCTATCTCTGGAGATTAACATGCGTGTAATTCTGCTCGGCGCACCTGGCGCAGGCAAAGGCACTCAAGCCACTTTCATCAAAGAAAAATTCAACATTCCTCAAATCTCAACGGGCGATATGTTGCGCGCAGCAGTTAAAGCAGGCACTCAACTAGGTTTAGAAGCTAAAAGCTATATGGACAGCGGTGGTTTAGTACCTGATGCTGTGATTATCGGCCTAGTTTCAGAACGTATTAAAGAGGCTGATTGTGCCAATGGCTTCTTATTTGATGGCTTTCCACGCACCATTCCACAAGCCGAAGCAATGAAGGCTGCTGGCGTGGACATCGACTACGTGGTTGAAATCGACGTGCCAGATGAAGCCATTGTCGAACGCATGAGCGGCCGTCGCTCACATCCAGCCAGTGGTCGTACTTATCACGTAAAATTCAACCCACCAAAAGTTGCAGGTAAAGACGATGTAACAGGTGAAGACTTGGTTCAACGTGATGACGACAAAGAAGAAACCGTGTTAAAACGCTTAGAGGTCTATCACAGCCAAACTAAACCCTTGGTCGATTACTATGTCGGCTGGGCAAAAGCAGGCGATGCCAAAGCACCTAAACACGTATTTGTGCCAGGTTTAGGCGAAGTCAACGCCATCCGAGACCAAATTTTTGCCGCACTAAAATAACCCAACACCCCTGATTGTTTTTGACAACCGCCTGCCAAACCCATAGAATGGCGGGCTTGTTAAATACGGCTTAATTCAATTTAAGCCATTTAACGGTTAAAGGTTCGGTGATGTAGCTCAGCTGGTTAGAGCGCAGGATTCATAATCCTGAGGTCGAGGGTTCGATCCCCTCCATCACCACCAACCATCATCAAAGCCCAGCGCATCTGCCTCTGGGCTTTTTTGTTGCGCAAAAGCAACAAATGTCGCGTAAATGTTACGCATTTGATTTATATCAAGCCTAGAACCCGCGAGTTTCCTTATCATCAGCCCATCGAAATTTATTTAATTAACTTTTTTAGCGGAGACAAAACATGAAAAAAAGTTTAATCGCATTAGCAGTAGCTGCTGCTTTAGTACCTTCTTTAGCAATGGCTGAAAAAGGTGACATCGTTGTACGTTTGCGTGCAACACATATTTCAGCAGATGAGAGCAGTTCTTTGGGTGCTACTACTAACTCAACTTACGGCAGCACAACTCTAGCCAACACTCTTTACGGTAGCAATTCAGCAGAGTTGCGTGTTGATAGCAACACAATCCCAGAAATTGACTTCAGTTACTACATCACCAAAAATATCGCTG
>JBDLQN010000032.1:0-9855 GCA_039800585.1 Pseudomonadota bacterium | reverse complement strand
GTCTCAGCCGCCAATACTTTTAAAGAGAATTTGGCAAATTACGACAAGCCTCTTGTTAGCTGGCAAACCTACCATGCCAAGCGTGGCGAGCGTATGGATAAAATTGCACAGAAATTTGGTATTAATGTCGCTGAATTGCGCGATATCAACAACATGCCCAACGGTAAAATCAAGGGTAGCCAAGCCATTATGGTGCCTAACGCAAATGATAATGCAGCCCCTATCGACCCTAATGTGGCTAATGAAAATGACGCAGCAGCTTCAAAAGATTCTGGCGAAGCCTCTAAAAAAACCAGCAAAAATAAATCTAAAGGCGATAAAGCGACTGCAAACAAAAAGTCGCCCAATCACAAATCTGCTAGCCCAAAAATAAGCAATCACAGCGGAAAAAGTGCGCAGAAAATGCACTAAATATTCTAAAGAAAACAGCGTATGCCAAGGCAAATTCAGTTGTTATCGTTTTATCGCTCTAGCTCACTTTATGTGACGATGATGCTTTGCATGCTGCTCGTCGCATGTAGCCAATCCAACACCCCAGAAGCCGACCCCAAACTCAATCAAGCTTATCCAGCGCAACAAGGCGGCACCATGATAGATGCCATGTCTGGTGAGCCTAGCAATTTGATTGCCATGATGGCAGGCGAATCCTCAGCCTCTCAAATCGCATCGAACATTTTCAATAGCCTGCTGAAGTACGATAAAAACTTAGAATTAACAGGCGAGTTAGCACAGTCTTGGGATATCTCGCCAGACCAAAAAACCATCATTTTTCACTTAAAACCTCATCTTAAATGGTCAGACGGCGAGCCGCTCACCAGCGAAGATGTGCTATTTACTTGGCAGCTCGTCACTGACGAGAATACACGGACACCGTATGGCGCTGATTACAAACTAGTCAAAAAAGCAGAAACACCTGACGCTCAGACTTTTAGAGTGACTTACGCACAGCCTTATGCGCCAGCATTGGATTCATGGTCCGGATTGCACATCCTGCCGAAACATCTACTAAAGGGCCAAGACATCAATAACACGCCTTTTTCACGCAAGCCAATAGGCAGCCATTACTACCAACTAGATCAATGGAAAAAAGGCGAAAGTATTAGCCTTAAACGCAATCCAAATGCGACCCAAGGTCAAGCAAATATAGCGCATCTTATTTCACGCATTATTCCAGACCGCGCCGCACAGTTTTTAGAACTGATGGCCGACAATATCGATTCAATGAGCCTCAATGCGATTCAATATGCTCGTATATTCCCCGCCCGCCCTGACCTCAACCAAAAAATTGCGCGTTATAAAGAGCTAGGCAATAGCTACACGTATTTGGGATTTAACTTAAAACGCCAACCGTTTAATGATGTGCGTGTGCGTCAAGCGATTAACTACGCGATTGATAAACAAGAAATTATTGACGGGGTCTTACTTGGTCTCGGCGAGCCTGTTGCTTCGCCTTACAAGCCAGGTACACGCTGGAGCAATCCCAATCTCAGGCCTTATCCCTACAACACGCAAAAAGCATTGGATTTATTAAAGGCTGCTGGCTTTGAGGACCATGACCATGACGGCATTCTGGATCGTGATGGCCAGCCTCTCAGTTTTGAGATTCTGACTAATCAAAACAAAGAGCGGGAAATGAGCGCAGTACTCATTCAGCGACGACTTAAAGAAATTGGTATTGATGTAAAAATCCGCGTGGTGGAATGGGCAACGTTTATCAGTCGCTTTATTAAAACTGGCGATTTCAACGTGGTGTTGCTAGGCTGGGGCTTGGGGCTAGAACCTGACCAGTTCAATATTTGGCACTCATCTCAACAAGCACCTGGTCAATTCAACTTTATTGGTTATCACAACGCTAAAGTGGACCATCTACTAGAAGCGGGCCGACTTGAGTTGAATCCCGACAAACGCATGAAAATATATCATCAGTTTGCTGAAATTTTGTATGAAGATAGCCCGATTGTTTATTTATATGCGGGTTACGGCCTACCTGCCATTAATAAACGGGTGCGTGGCATCGATAACCCAGCACCTCCCGCAGGCATTGGCCATAACTCGTATGAATGGTATATCCCTCAACCCTTACGTCGCAATGAAATAAGCGCCGAGTAAATCAAGGCTGAATACGGATGATCAATTATCTTTTAAAACGTTTATTTTGGATGGTGCCACTGTTGGTTGGCATCAGCTTAATCTCGTTCTTAATTATGCATCTGGCGCCAGGCGACATTACTTCAACAGAAGCCAGCTTTAATCCAAAAACCAGTGAAGAGTCCCGCCAGAAACTGCGTGAGCTTTACAACTTGGACAAGCCTGTCATCGTGCAATATGGTTTGTGGCTAAAGCGCATGTCCACTTTAGACTTTGGCCAATCTTTTGCTAGCCATCAAAGCCCTGTGTTTTGGGAAGAAACTGATGCGGAAGGCAACGTTAAGAAGGGCATGATACAAGAGGCTTTACCTGTAACGCTGCTAATCAACGTACTTAGTTTGGCGCTGATTATTAGCATTGCCATCCCCCTGGGCATTATTTCAGCACTCACCCAGAACAGGCTACCCGATCGTAGTATCACTATTTTTGTGTTCATAGGCTTTGCTATTCCTGGCTTTTGGCTGGCCTTAATGTTGATGTATTGGACTGGCGTGGCGCATAACTGGCTACCAATATCGGGCTTACATAGTTTAGGTGCAGAAAAACTCTCTAGCTTTAGCCAGACCATCGACACCCTCAAGCACTTAGCTTTGCCTATTCTTATTTCCGCCCTCACTGGCTTAGCTGGCATCTCGCTATTTGTACGCAACGGCATGCTTGAAGTGCTACACCAAGACTACATCAACACCGCGCGCGCAAAAGGTTTGCCAGAAAATACCGTGGTTTACCGTCATGCCCTACGTAATGCCCTGCTACCGCTCATTACTATCTTCGGCCTTTCTATTCCTGGCCTGATAGGCGGTTCCGTCATTGCCGAATCGATCTTTGCTATCCCTGGCATGGGTAAATTATTTTATGACGCTGTATTAATGCGAGATTTCCCTGTGATTATGGGCATCCTCACTATTGGGTCTGCGCTGACTTTGCTGGGAAATTTAATCGCTGATTTAGCTTATGCTTGGGCTGATCCACGTGTCCGTCGAGGAGTGATGTAATGAATCGCGTCACACAAAATCCATTAGCGCTAGCTGGTCTTGTCATTATTGGGCTTATTGCGCTGATGGCGATTTTTGCAACTTGGATTGCGCCGTTTGACCCTGACGCTATCGACGTCAAAGCCATATTGCTTGCGCCATCTTGGGAGCACATGATGGGTACTGACGGATTGGGACGGGACGTTTGGTCTCGCATGCTGTTTGGTGCACGTATTTCTTTATTGGTGGGGATTGTCGCCGTCGGCATCTCCACCCTGATAGGCATCATTTTAGGGGCGATTGCAGGCTATTATCGCGGCTGGGTGGATACCGTCATTATGCGCTTTGTAGACATTATGCTGTCTATTCCTACCTTCTTCTTGATTTTGGCGGTCATTGCCTTCCTCACCCCCTCTATCTGGAACATTATGATTGTAATTGGACTCACCTCATGGATGGGGGTTACCCGCTTAGTCAGGGCTGAGTTTTTGAGTTTAAGAGGCCGTGAATTCGTCCTCGCCTCACAAACCTTGGGCGCTAAAGATGGCCGACTTATTTTCAGGCACTTATTACCGAACAGTCTGTCACCTATCATCGTCAGCTCGGTATTAGGGGTTGCTAGCGCCGTATTAGTGGAGTCTGGGCTGAGTTTCTTAGGCCTAGGTGTCCAAGCGCCACAAGCCTCTTGGGGCAATATTTTGACCGATGGTAAAGAGTATATTGAATTTGCTTGGTGGCTATCACTATTCCCAGGTCTTGCCATATTAGTCACCGTGTTGGGTTATAATTTGCTCGGTGAAGGGTTGCGCGATGCGCTAGACCCAAGAACTTCAAACAAGAAATAAACTGTTTTTTCATTTTTAAGTATTTTCATTTTAAGGAAAACATCTCATGGGATTCCTCGCTGGAAAACGCGCACTTATTGTTGGCTTACTCAGTAATCGTTCAATTGCCTACGGCATTGCAGAAGCGATGAAACGTGAAGGCGCTGAATTGGCCTTCACTTATCAAATGGATAAATTCGAAGACCGCGTCTCCAAATTGGCAGAAGACTTTGACTCAAAAATCGTATTGCCATGTGACGTGAGCAGCGACGAACAAATCGAGCATCTATTTAAAGAGTTAAACAAACACTGGGATGGCGTCGACATTATCGTGCACTCAGTGGCTTTTGTGCCTAAAGACGCGCTAGATGGCGACTATCTTGAAAAAGTGACGCGTGAATACTTCCGTATTGCGCATGACGTCAGCTCATACAGCTTTGCAGCACTTGCTAAAGCCGCTTTACCAATGATGGAAGGCCGTAACGGCAGCTTGCTCACATTAAGTTACTTGGGCGCAGAGCGCACATTGCCAAACTACAATGTGATGGGTGTAGCAAAAGCGAGTTTGGAAGCCAACGTGCGCTATATGGCGCAAAGCTTGGGTCCAAAAGGTATTCGTGTAAACGCAGTATCTGCTGGCCCAATCAGAACATTGGCTGCCTCAGGAATCGCCAACTTCGACAAGATGCAAGGCTTTAATGACAAGCACGCTCCGCTCCGCCGTGGCGTGACTATTGAAGAAGTGGGTAACGCTTCTGCTTTCTTGTGCAGTGACTTAGCATCTGGCATTACAGGTGAAATCACTTACGTAGATGGCGGCATGAACATTACCGCTGCTGGGGTTGTGGACTAAAAAGTCTTAACAAATAAAAAAGCCCGCATTTGCGGGCTTTTTTATTTGCACTGAAACTGAGGCTTATTGCTGAGCCGCGTTATCTGTCATCATTAAACGCGCATTCACAGAAACCTTTTTATCTGCTTTAAGTGTGCCCAAATAAGCAGCACCATACTCAGCAGCCAAAGCCGTTCTTAGGTTAGCCACAGCAGTCTTCTTAGCTTCTTCGTCCTCGGCCAGTTTATTTTGTACGCCATTTACTTTGATGAGCAAATAACCTTTTTTGCTATCTGCAACGCCAAGATAAGCAGGCAATTTGCTCGTATCAATCTTAAACACATTCGACATCGTTAAATCTGTTAAACCTTGCGCGTTTTTACGATCCACAGTCACCGAAGGAATCCAATCTAGGCCAGCAGCTTCTTTACCAGACTTAAGGCTTGCAAGCGCACTCGTTCCTTTTTCAATCGCCATCTTAGCGGCTTTCTCAATTTTAAGGAGATCCTCAATACCCGCTTTGACCTCATCAAAACTACGCGGTGCTGATGGTTTATGCTCAACCACACGAGCTGCCACTAGCGTATTGTTAGACACCTCTACAGCTTCCGTATTGCGTTTGTCTTTTAATACCTCATCAGTAAATACCAAGCTCATCAATTTATCGTTCTTAAAGAACTTTGCACCATCTGCGTAGCTCAACCACTCTGTTTTTTGTACAGGCACATGGAAAGCATCTGCGGCTGGCTTCAGGCTGGTTGACTGCTCATAAACCGTGCTGCTGAAGTTTTCAGCCTCTTCTGAGAACTTAGCTAAAGCCTTTTGATACATCAATTCAGCGCGAATTTGTGGTTTTAGCGCTTCATAACCTTGGCCTTTGCCTGCAATCTCGGTCAATTTAATAATGTGATAACCAAATTGCGACTCTACCAAGCCACTCACATCGCCCACCTTCATACCAAATGCGGCATCTTCAAATGGCTTCACCATCGCGCCTCGGCCAAATAGACCTAAGTCACCACCTTTTTCACCAGATCCTGGATCTTGTGAGTATTTCTTCGCCAACTCAGCAAATTTAGCTGGATTCTTTTTCACTTCAGCCAATACTTGTTCGGCTTTCTTCTTCGCCTCAACTTTAGCTGCTGGGGTTGGATTGGCACCAAAGCCGATCAAAATATGGCTGGCGCGGCGTTGCTCGTCACCTTGGAATTTTGAGGCATTTTCTTGGTAGAACTTTTTAGACTCTTCTTCAGTAATTTGCATTTGTGGAATAAGGCTATTCGCTGACAACATCACGAACTCTAATTTCACTTGCTCAGGGACTTTAAACTTATCTTTATGCTTATCGTAATAGGCCTGTACTTCTGCTGGGTCAACTTTTGCTTGCGCAACAAAATCAGCCGCTTTGATCTCTGCAACCGTCACATCACGTTGCTGATGCTCAACTTTCAAAATAGCATCTTCGACCGCCTGAGAACTGAATGCCAAGCCAGGAATGCCATCACGCACTTGTTCAATTAACAAGTCTGCACGCATTTTGTTTTCAAACTGCGAAGGTGTCATTTGATTGGCGCTGAGTAACTTATCGTAAACTTCTTGCGAGAATTTTCCGCCTTGCTGAAACTCTGGCAGGCTGGTAATGAATTGCGTCAATTGCTCATTACTGATTTTAAAGCGACGGTCTGTTACCTCAGCCGCTAATAAACGGTTGCCAATTAATCGGTCTAGCACTGACTGTTTTACTTCTGGCGAATCTAAGGCTGCAAGGTCTTTAGAACCTTCTTTTTGTAAACGGTCACGCAAAGATTGCATGGCATTACGATATTCTTGAATTGAAATGGTTGATCCATCCACTTTTGCGACGGCAGCGCTGTTGCCTGCATTTTTTAGGTAGGCATCAATACCAAACAAAGCAAAAGGCACGGCAATTAAAGTTAAAATAAGCTTTGCTAACCAACCTTGAGAATGTGCGCGAATAGTTTCCAACATAACAAAACACCTTAAAATCGATAAATAATCTTTAAATTAAACTCGCAAAATTGCCTGATTAATTTAAAGACTGGTTAAATGTAAATAGTTTGTGAATATACCACACTCAAGCCAAAAACCGCACCAGAATGCACCCTGTGTTTATTACTTACCAACTGACCATACACCTTAAAAATAAGGTGACACTGACTATTGGCAAACTTGGCACATTTGAGTTCCCTGCAGGCCACTATATTTATACGGGTAGCTCCAAAAAGAATATCGATGCACGTATTAACCGCCATCTAGGCCAGAAAAAATCCTTGAAGTGGCATATTGATTATTTACTAGGTAGCCAACAAGCCACCATTATTAAAGTTGAGCGGTTTAACCAGCCAGAATGTGTCGTCAATCAAAACACAAAAGGTGTAATATTAATCAATCGATTAGGTGCCACTGACTGCAAAAATAACTGCGGCAGTCACCTAAAATTTTTAGGCTAAATGTAAATTACCCTTTGACATGGGTGAATCCCGTGCGTAATATTCACCTTACTGTACGTTCGTTCAATAAGGTGAATTATGAGCACATTAAGCTTAATTAACACATTTAATCCATTTGCCCACTTCAAAAAAGAAGTCAGCGAGATTTATCAACGCATCTCTAATCGTAGTGTTTTTATTCCGCTATACGGCTACAAAAAACAATCCCTTAAGGTTGATGTGATTGAGGCAAGCTTAAGCACAGACCAATATCTGGTTCAGAACCCACTGAATACTTATTTTATCAAAGTAGAAGGTGATGCCATGGCGCAAGCAGGTATCTTTGATAATGACATTTTGGTAGTTGATCGATCGATTGAACCAAAAACTGGTCAAACAGTTTTAGCTGAGGTGAATGGACAATATTTGGTGCGCGCTTTAGGCCAAAATAGCTTAATCGCTGCCAACCCAAAATTCCCTGCAATCCCTTTCAGCGATATTGAACAACTAGCGATTATTGGCATTGTGACAGGCTCTATGCGCAAATTTGGTTAAGTCGTGCTGAATGCGCTAATCAAAAAAAGAAAAAGCCCCGTAAATCGGGGCTTTTTAATGAACTACTGTGCTACTGCAACTGGTAATTCGTGGCGGAGTGGACGGGACTCGAACCCGCGACCCCCGGCGTGACAGGCCGGTATTCTAACCAACTGAACTACCACTCCTAAACTACGCGTTATATCAAAAATATAACGACTTTTACGCTGGTTGAATGGTGGGTGATGACGGGGTCGAACCGCCGACATTCGCCTTGTAAGGGCGACGCTCTACCAACTGAGCTAATCACCCATTCGTTAACCAACGAAGACCGCTAGTTTACAGCATCTTTTAATGCTTTACCAGCCCTAAATTTAGGAGAATTTGCAGCAGCGATCTTGATTGTTGCGCCAGTGCGTGGATTACGGCCGTTACGAGCAGCACGTTTACCAACATAGAATGTACCGAAACCGATTAAGGTAACTAAGTCACCTTTCTTTAAAGCTTTTGTAACTGCAGCTGTTGTTGCATCTAATGAACGACCTGCAGCTGCTTTAGAAATACCAGCTGCTTTAGCGATTTGGTCAATTAGCTCTGATTTATTCACGTGTATCCCCTTTTCTAATTTATAGATGGAAGCCAAGCCAGCAGGCTTCTGTTTGACTTTATATCAAGCCTCAAAAGCCTGTGTCAAGCCTTTACACGCAAATAAGCCCACCAAATCTCGGTTAATGTTTAGTAATTTGCCCCGCGTCGACTTCTTTAGTCTCTTTTGCCACATCCGCTACAGAAACTTGGGTTTCTTCAACAGCTTGAGGCATGCGCTCCAAGGCGCTCTCCAATACTTCTTCTATCCATTTAACAGGGCGAATGTCTAAGCAATCTTTCACATTCTCTGGAATTTCAGCCAAGTCCTTCACATTCTGGTCTGGAATCAAAACAATTTTGATTCCTCCACGATGCGCAGCCAACAACTTCTCTTTTAATCCCCCAATAGGCAACACTTCACCGCGCAAAGTAATTTCGCCCGTCATTGCCACATCTGCACGTACAGGGATGTTAGTCAGCACAGAGACTAAAGCCGTCGTGATGCCAATACCAGCACTTGGGCCATCCTTAGGAGTCGCCCCCTCTGGGAAGTGAATATGAATATCATTTTTTTCGTAAAAATCTTCAGGAATGCCCAAACGCTTAGCACGGCTTCGCACCACGCTCATTGCAGCCTGAATAGACTCTTGCATGACATCGCCTAATTTACCAGTCGTAATGGTTTTGCCTTTACCTGGCATAGACACAGATTCAATGGTCAACAAATCACCACCTACTTGTGTCCAAGCCAAGCCCGTCACTTGGCCGATTTGGTTTTCTTTAGCAGCTAAACCAAAGTCAAAACGTTTAACGCCCAAATAGGTTTCTAGATTTTCAAAAGTCACTTCTATCCGTTTTATTGTCTTAACCTTCTTAGCCTTATCGCTAGCTTTTACTAAAAGGTCTTTAACGACTTTGCGGCAAATTTTGGAAATCTCTCTATCTAAGCTACGCACACCTGCTTCACGCGTATAGAACTGAATAATCTCACGCACTGCTTCTTCAGAGATTTCCAGCTCAGTCGCTTTAAGGCCATTTGCTTTCATTTGCTTAGGCACAAGATAGCGCATCGCAATATTTAACTTCTCATCTTCTGTATAGCCCGCAAGACGAATAATTTCCATACGGTCTAACAAGGCATCAGGAATATTAAGTGAGTTTGAAGTTGCCACAAACATGACGTCAGATAAGTCATACTCGACTTCAACATAGTGATCGACAAAAGTGTGGTTTTGCTCAGGATCAAGCACCTCAAGCAAAGCAGATGATGGGTCGCCGCGCATATCTTGCCCCATCTTATCTACCTCATCTAATAGGAATAGTGGGTTTTTAACGCCTACTTTCGTCATGCTTTGCAAGATCTTGCCCGGCATTGAGCCGATATAAGTACGGCGATGCCCACGAATTTCTGATTCGTCACGCACACCACCCAAAGCCATGCGTACATATTTACGATTAATGGCCTTAGCGATACTTTGCGCCAAAGAGGTTTTACCCACCCCAGG
>JBDLQN010000031.1:0-10157 GCA_039800585.1 Pseudomonadota bacterium | reverse complement strand
ATGCGACCACCACATAGGCCTTTACCTACGTAGTCGTTGCCTTCGCCAGTCAATTCTAAAGTAATCCCTTTTGACAAGAATGCAGCGAAACTCTGACCCGCGGTACCTGTTAACTTGATGTTAATGGTGTCATCAGGCAAACCTGTGCGACCGTAGCGAGATGCGATTTGGTTAGAAAGCATGGTGCCCACAGTGCGGTTGGTGTTGCAGATAGGTGATTCGAAGCTGACCTTCTCGCCTTTTTCTAAGGCTGGTTTTGCTTTGGCAATCAGTTGATTGTCCAATGCATTTACTAGGCCGTGATCTTGCACATCGTTGTGACGGAGTGAAACACGCTTGTCCACTTTTGGTTGATGGAAGATCTTAGTGAAATCAAGGCCTGACAATTTCCAGTGGTCGATGCCTTTTTGCATATCGAGCAAATCAGCGCGACCAATCAAATCGCTAAATTGTCGAATACCGATGCTGGCCATCAATTCACGCACTTCTTCAGCAATAAAGAAGAAATAGTTCACCACGTGCTCTGGCTGACCAGTAAAGCGTTTACGCAATTCTGGATCTTGTGTTGCTACGCCCACTGGGCAAGTGTTGAGGTGACATTTACGCATCATGATGCAGCCCTCAACGACCAATGGTGCAGTTGCAAAGCCGAATTCATCAGCGCCCAATAAAGCGCCAATCAATACGTCACGGCCTGTTTTCATTTGACCGTCAACTTGCAAAATCACGCGACCGCGCAATTGGTTAAGTACTAAAGTTTGCTGGGTTTCAGCCAAACCAAGTTCCCAAGGCGTGCCTGCATGTTTAATTGATGAAAGTGGTGAAGCGCCAGTACCGCCGTCATGACCCGCTACTACGATATGGTCAGATTTGGCTTTTGCCACACCAGCGGCCACGGTGCCGATACCTGTTTCAGAAACCAATTTCACAGAAATTTCGGCTTTTGGATTGGCGTTTTTCAGATCGTGAATCAATTGTGCCAAATCTTCGATAGAGTAAATATCGTGATGTGGCGGCGGTGAAATCAAACCTACGCCAGGGACAGAGAAACGCAGTTGCGCGATATATGGGCTCACCTTGTGACCCGGCAATTGACCGCCCTCACCAGGTTTTGCACCTTGCGCCATTTTGATTTGAATTTGGTCTGCATTTGCCAAATATTCAGCAGTCACACCAAAACGACCAGAAGCAACTTGTTTAATTTTTGAGCGAAGTGAATCGCCTGCTTTAAGCGGGATATCACGTTCAATTAAATCAGCACCAATCACGCCAGCCACAGAGCTATCTTTAGCTAAAGGAATAAAGCGTTTTGGATCTTCGCCACCTTCGCCAGTGTTGGATTTACCGCCGATACGGTTCATTGCAATCGCTAATGTTGTGTGTGCTTCGGTTGAGATAGAACCCAAAGACATCGCGCCTGTTGCAAAGCGTTTAACGATTTCTTTTGCTGACTCAACTTCTTCTAAAGGTACAGGCGCGCCTGCAGATTTAATCTCGAACAAACTACGCAATGTCATATGACGACGGCTTTGGTCGTTGATGAGTTTTGCATATTCTTTATAAGTGCTTGCCTGATTTGTCCGTGTTGCGTGTTGTAGCTTCGCAATCGAGTCAGGTGTCCACATATGCTCTTCACCGCGAACGCGATAAGCATATTCGCCACCCGCTTCTAAAGCATTTTCTAGCACAGGGTCATTGCCGAATGCGGCGTTGTGCATGTTGAAGCTTTCTTGTGAAACTTCATCCAAGCCAATCCCTTCGATTTGGCTGACGGTGCCAGTAAAGTATTTTTCAATGAATGCGCTGTTAAGACCGATGGCCTCAAAAATTTGCGCACCACAGTAAGATTGGTAAGTTGAAATACCCATCTTAGACATAACTTTGTGCAAGCCTTTGCCTATCGCTTTGATAAAGTTTTTGTTGGCGTCGTAAGTGTCGCCTTTTACCAAATCAGCAATGGTTTGGAATGCCAACCATGGGCAAACAGCTTCTGCACCGTAACCAGCGAGCAAAGCGAAATGATGTACTTCACGTGCTGAACCAGTATCAATCACCAAGCCAGTGCTTGTACGCAAGCCTGCACGCACCAATGATTGATGTGTCGCAGAACAAGCTAACAATGCTGGGATAGCAAGACGGTCTTTGCTGATGCTGCGATCAGAAAGAATAATCACATTAAAGCCATCTTTCACGGCTTTGCTGGCAGATGCGCATAGATTTTCAATCGCTGCTGACATGCCTGCTTTACCTTGCGTTGCAGGGTAAGTAATGTCTAATGTAATTGCGCGGTATTGATTGTTTGTTAACTTATCAATCGCTTTAATTTGCTCAAGCTGTTCTAAAGTTAAAACAGGCTGACTCGCTTCTAAGCGGATAGGTGGGTTAGTTTCATCAATACCAAGTAGATTTGGTTTTGGGCCGATGAAGGTTACCAATGCCATGACCAACTCTTCACGAATTGGGTCGATAGGTGGATTGGTTACTTGTGCGAACAACTGCTTGAAGTAGTTGTACAAGACTTTTGATTTGTTTGAGAGCACAGGCAATGCGCTGTCATTACCCATAGAGCCAGCGCCTTCTTCACCGTTGGCAATCATAGGCTCAAGCACAAACTTCAAGTCTTCTTGGCTGTAACCAAACGCTTGTTGTGTATCTAAAAGATTGTTTGGTAACTCTGGCTTGTTTTCTACGATAGGCAAGTCTGCCAAGAAATAGCGTGATTTCTCAATCCAAGCTTTGTATGGTTTGGCATTGGCCAAATCACGTTTAACTTCTGCGTCGTCAATGATGCGACCTTGCGCCATGTCGATAAGCAACATTTTGCCAGGTTGCAAACGCCATTTTTTAACGATTTTGTCTTCAGGGAATGTCAACACGCCCATTTCAGAAGCCATCATCACATGGTCGTCATCTGTCACTAAGTAGCGTGCTGGACGCAAGCCGTTACGGTCTAGCGTTGCGCCAATCGTGGTGCCATCGGTGAAGGCGACTGCTGCTGGACCATCCCATGGTTCCATTAACGCGGCGTGATATTCATAGAATGCACGACGGTCGTCATCCATTAATTTGCTTGCGCTTTCGTTAGACCAAGCTTCTGGAATTAACATCATCATGGCGTGTGGCAATGAATAGCCGCCAGCCACCAATAACTCAAGTGCATTATCAAATGCGGCAGAGTCAGATTGACCTTCTACGATGAGGGGCCACAATTTTTCCAAATCTTCGCCAAGCAAAGCTGAGCGCATTGTTTCGTGACGTGCTGTCATCCAATTGATGTTGCCTTGCACGGTATTAATTTCACCGTTGTGCGCAATCATGCGGAATGGATGGGCTAAATCCCATGCTGGGAACGTGTTGGTTGAGAAACGTTGATGCACTAAAGCAAGTGCAGACACCATCTCCGGATCGTTCAAGTCTTTGTAATAAACGCCCACTTCGTTCGCTAGCAACATGCCTTTGTAAACGATGGTTTTTGAAGACAAAGATGGGAAGTAGAACTGTGCCGCGTCGTCCAATTTAAGGGCGCGCACTTCATGTTCGATGCGTTTGCGAATGACAAACAATTTGCGCTCAAAAGCGTTTTGGTCTGCCAAGCCTTGGCCGCGACCAATAAACACTTGGCGCATCATAGGCTCAACATCTTTAGCGGCTTGCGCAATATTGCTGTTGTCGCGTGGAACATCACGCCAGCCTAGCAATACCTGATTTTCTTCGTGAATTATGCGAGCAATGATTGACTCGCAAGCTTCTTGACCGTTTTTAGTTTGAGGTAGGAATGCAGTACCACAAGCATATTCGCCAGCTGCTGGGAGGTTGATGCTTAATTTAGCAGCCTCTTTACGCATAAACGCATCAGGCATCTGAATCAACATACCAGCGCCGTCACCTAATTTAGGGTCGTAACCAGTCGCACCACGATGCGTTAAGTTGG
Organism: Pseudomonadota bacterium; assembly: GCA_039800585.1. GTDB lineage: Bacteria > Pseudomonadota > Gammaproteobacteria > Burkholderiales > Methylophilaceae > Methylopumilus_A. The sequence continues at coordinate 6,226 of JBDLQN010000031.1, read as the reverse complement.
CGAGAATTTGTAAGCCTTGTTGGACAATCTTATGGCTCTTTTGGCCTTTAATGTGGGCAACAAAACCAACACCACAGGCATCACGCTCGTTAGATGGACTATATAAACCTTGCTGCTCTGGCATTCCTCTGCCCGTTTCCTATCCCTCGTCAGTACGGATAAAAACGGACACCAAATCGAGGGTTTTGGTGTCCGCATATTCTTTACAGTATTCTTTGAGTCACCGCGATTTAGACAAAATCGCAAATTTTGCGGTGAAACCTTGCAATTCTACTGAGTTTAGCGCCTTGCTTCAAGCATTTGAGGCTAAAAAACAGTGTCTTAATGCATGCTTAGTTTTTGAGTTTGGCAAAGCTTCTTTTCGCCGCCGCGATAGTGGCATCAATATCCTCTTCGCTATGTGCTGCAGAAACAAAGCCAGCCTCAAACGCGGATGGCGCCAAATAAACGCCTTCATCTAGCATGAGGTGGAAAAAACGGTTAAACGCTTCTTTGTCTGATTTCATGACTTCATCAAAGCTAGTTGGTACGTTTTTGCTGAAATAGATACCAAACATACCCCCAATTGAATTGGCGCTAAAATCAATGCCAGCCTCTTTCGCGGCGGCGCTTAAGCCGTCCACCAAACGTTTTGCAGTGGCTGTTAACTTCTCATGAAAATTAGACGCTTGAATCAGGCTTAAAGTTTTCAAACCAGCCGCGACTGCGACTGGATTGCCAGAAAGCGTGCCTGCTTGATAAACAGGGCCAACAGGTGCCAAGCAATGCATGATGTCAGCACGGCCACCAAAGGCGCCCACTGGCAAACCGCCGCCAATCACTTTGCCCAATGTGGTGAGGTCTGGTTTGATGTTGTAATGCGCTTGCGCACCACCCAGTGCCACACGGAAACCTGTCATTACTTCATCAAAAATTAACACCGCACCATGCTGGGTGCATTGCTCACGCAAGCATTCCAAAAAGCCTGGTACAGGGGTAATTAAATTCATATTGCCAGCAACAGGCTCTACAATCACGCAGGCAATTTCGTTGCCGATTTCTTTAAATAAGGCTTCAACGCCTGCAATATCGTTATAGTTCAAGGTCAGTGTGTGCGCCGCCACATCTGGAGGAACGCCTGCAGAACTTGGCGTGCCAAAAGTCAGCAAGCCTGAGCCCGCTTTCACTAATAGCGCATCTGCATGGCCGTGGTAACAGCCCTCGAATTTCACAATTTTGCTGCGATTAGTAAAACCACGCGCTAAACGAATCGCGCTCATGGTGGCTTCTGTGCCGGAGCTGACTAAACGGACTTGCTCCATGCTGGGTACCAGCTTAGTCACCATTTCTGCCATGTCTAACTCACGCGCGGTTGGTGCGCCAAAAGACAAACTATTTTCTGCCGTTTCTTGAACCGCTTTAATCACTTCTGGATGCGCGTGCCCCAAAATCATTGGGCCCCATGAACCGATGTAATCGATGTATTGCTTATCGTCTTCATCCCAAAGTTTTGAGCCTAGGCCGCGCTTAAAAAACACGGGTGTGCCGCCGACAGATCTAAAAGCGCGTACGGGTGAATTCACGCCGCCCGGAATGAGTTTTTGGGATTTTTCGAAAAGTTGTTGATTACGTGAAGTCATAATAAATCTGCCCTATTGGCTTAAAAATAATGATGAAAATTGTTGTGCCACGGTTTTGGTTGCTTCTAAATCGCGATTGAACAACTCACCAATCACCGCGATGGCGCTTGCGCCAGCTTTAATCACAGAATCGGCATTGTCTAGCGTAATGCCACCAATGGCAACACATGGAATGCTTAAAGCCTTGGCTTGTGTAAATAAACTTAATTCGGCGCGCGGAGCATGCGGTTTTGTGCTGGAGGGAAAGCAGGCGCCAAAGGCCACGTAATCGGCCCCCGCTTTTTCAGCCTTTTCGGCGTTAGAGAAAGCGGTATAGCAAGAAACACCCAAGATTTTGTGTTTGCCTATGCCTTGTTTGGCGGCGCTTATGTCACCGTCATCGCCACCAATATGCAGACCGTCCGCATCTAGTGCTAAAAACAAATCTAAATGGTCGTTAATGATGAAAGGGATTTGATATTGGCGACAAATGGGCAATAAAGCGCTGGCTTGAGCAAAGCGCAAGGCCTCGTTTGCCGCCTTATTACGATATTGCACTACTGAAGCGCCACCCAAAATACTGGTTTCCACCATTTGGCAGAGCCTTGCTGTATCTTCTAAATCAGGCGTGATGGCATAAAGCCCAGCGACTTTGAATTGCATAAGCTTTAAGCCTGCTCGCCTTCTTCTTCGTCTTCTCTGGCCCAAAACATGCGGTCTGGAATATATTGACCCATGCCTGGTCTGAAGCCCGCTTTAAGGGTTTTCCACGTGTACTCTTGCGCTTCTAAAATCGCTTCTTCCATGCTTAAGCCATGCGCGATGCAAGCCGCAATCGCAGAAGTGAGTGTGCAACCAGAGCCGTGATAACTACCAGCTAAGCGTTCCCAGTTATAGGCTTTAATCAAACCATCTGCGCCATAAAGTGTATTGGTTACTTCGGCAGTACGTTCGTGTGTGCCAGTAATCAACACATATTCAGATCCAACCTCGAGCAAACGCAGTGCGCTTTCATCCAGAGAAGCATTTTCTGCTTCGTCAGAATCATCGTTGTAAAAAGCTAAACGACGTGCCTCTATGCTATTGGGCGTAATAAGCGTTGCTTGTGGAATAAGTAAATCGAGCATGGCCGCTTGCACATTGTCGTTGGCTAATTCATCGCCACGGCCTGATGATAAAACGGGGTCAATTAGCAAAGGCACATCAGGATAATCCGCTACGATTTCAGCAATCACGGCCACGTTTTCAACGCTGCCTATCATGCCGATTTTAAAAGCCATGACCTGCATATCTTCTAAAATGGTGCGGGCCTGTTCATCTATCCAATCCGCATCGAACGTCATCATATTTTCTACGCCCACGGTGTCTTGTACCGTGATGCCTGTCACTACTGATAGCGGATGGCAGCCTATGCTGGCGAAAGTCAAAATATCCGCTTGCAAACCCGCGCCACTACTTGGGTCGGTGGCAGCAAAAGTCATCACTGAGGGAGGCATTAAGTTTTTCATGAGAGGGAAATTTTTGCAGATTTAAGCGCTGTATAAAGCGTCATTTTAGCGTAAAAGCATTTGGAGCGGATGACGGGAATCGAACCCGCGTATCGAGCTTGGGAAGCTAGCGTTCTACCATTGAACTACATCCGCAATAAGCCTCTATTTTACGCAGGTGCAAGCTATGGCGGCAATCTTTAATGCGAGGAATGCGTTTGCCAAGCGCCCTGTAAACTACGTAAAATAGGGCATTCTTTTTAGGTTTGCCGCTTAATTTTAAATCATACAAAGCGGCAGGTTGTTTCGAAAGTTGATCAATTGATTCAAATCACAATTAACGGTAATCCACGTAGCTTTGATGTTGAGGCGATAACGGTGGGCGCTTTGGTCGAAAAGCTAGGCCTGACGGGCAAGCGTTTGGCGATTGAGCGTAATGGCGAGATTGTGCCCAAAAGTACGTTTGCGGAAGTGGCTTTGCAAAGTGGTGATCAATTAGAAATTGTTGGCGCTGTCGGTGGCGGTTAAGGGCGGTTTAAAGGTGGGTATGGATACATTAAATATTGCGGGCAAGTCTTACGGTTCACGTTTGTTAGTGGGCACTGGTAAATATAAAGACTTTACAGAAACACGCGCAGCGATTGATGCCAGCGGTGCAGAAATTGTGACGGTGGCGATTCGTCGCACTAACATTGGCCAAAATGCAGGCGAGCCTTCTTTGTTGGATTATTTGCCGCCCGAGGAATTTACCTATTTGCCGAACACAGCAGGTTGTTATTCAGCAGATGATGCAGTGCGTACTTTACGCTTGGCGCGTGAATTGTTGGATGGCCACAAATTGGTCAAGCTTGAGGTGTTGGGCGATCCAAATACCTTATACCCAAACGTGATTGAAACGATTAAAGCAGCAGAAGTGTTGGTAAAAGATGGTTTCGATGTGATGGTGTATACCTCAGATGATCCAATTATTGCCAAACAGCTAGAAGAAATTGGTTGCTGTGCGGTGATGCCGCTGGCTTCATTGATTGGTTCTGGGATGGGGATTTTGAATCCTTGGAACCTACAAATTATTATCGAAAATGCCAAAGTACCTGTGCTGGTGGATGCTGGCGTGGGTACGGCTTCTGATGCGGCGATAGCGATGGAGCTAGGTTGTGCCGGCATCTTAATGAACACCGCAATTGCGGGTGCGCGCAATCCTATTTTGATGGCTTCTGCCATGAAAAAAGCGGTTGAAGCGGGTCGCGAAGCTTTCTTGGCGGGACGTATGGCTAAAAAGCTTTATTCAGCTAGCCCAAGCTCACCCACTTCAGGTTTGATTACTTAAACTCAACGCCATGACGACTGAGCAACGTTACGAGATTGCAGTTAAGGTAGAAACTACCTTTATCCCTGATCAATCAGACGTAAAAGCTAGTCGTTATGTGTTTTCTTACACCATCAAAATTACCAATATTGGTAAGGTGGCGGCACAATTAATTAGCCGTCATTGGGTGATTACTGATGCAGACAATCAAGTGCAAGAGGTGCGTGGATTGGGCGTGGTAGGCGAGCAGCCTTTGCTCGAGCCGAATGCTTCCTTTGAATATACCAGCGGCACGATGTTGAATACCCCTGTGGGTGTGATGCGCGGCAGTTACTTTTTTACTGCCGTCGATGGCACGCAGTTTGAAGTGCCGATTCCTTCTTTTACTTTGTCGATGCCCAGAGTTTTACACTAATGCAAAATTTCAAAAAACCTTATCTTCTTCTCAGTGTGTTGTTGGCAATCTCGCTTGCCAGTTGCAGCAAAATCGCTGTGAAACCAAGCACCGAAGAAGAACCCGCAACGCCCGAATGTAGCTGTCCTGTGGCCGCACCTCCGGCACCAGCCGAAACAAAAGCCCCTGAAACAAAGCCGATTGAACCGCCTGCTAAAGTACCTGATTACGGTTTGCTCAAACCTGCTACTTGGAAAGAGTTAGATGGGGTTGCCAAAGACGATTTAACCAAGGCTTGGGCTGCTTGGCAGTTGGGCTGTGGTTCGCTAAAAGTCAAACCTGCTTGGCAGGCTGTTTGTAGTGCGGCTGAAAGTTTGAACAACCCTAAAAAATCGCAAATTCTCGATTACTTTAAAAATAATTTTGCGGTCTATCGCGCCACCAATATGGACGGCTCTAATACAGGGCTTATCACGGGTTATTACGAGCCTATCATTAAAGGTAGTCGCGTTAAAAACGATAAGTATCGTTATCCCATGTATTCACGTCCTGATGATTTGATTACGGTGGAATTGGCGAGTATTTATCCAGAGCTGGCCAATAAGCGTGTGCGTGGTCGCTTGGTGGGAACAAAGTTGATTCCCTATTACAACCGTGGTGAGATTGAGACCGATACCTCGCCATTGCAAGGTAAAGAGCTACTTTGGGTAGATGATGCAGTGGAGTTATTTTTCTTGCAAATTCAAGGTTCGGGTATGGTGCATTTTGAAAATGGTGAGAAATTGCACATAGGCTATGCTGATCAGAATGGACAGGCTTATCAATCGATTGGTCGTTTGTTGATAGATAAAGGTGAGCTCACCGCCGACAAAGCCTCGATGCAAGGCATTAAAGACTGGGCGAAGAATAATCCAAGCAAATTGCGGGAGTTGTTAAATGCCAATCCAAGTTATGTGTTTTTCCGTGAATTGCCAGTGGGCTTACCTGGTCCGATTGGGGCTTTAGGCGCGCCTATTTTGGCTGAGCGTGCGGTGGCGATTGATCCTAAATTTATCCCATTAGGCGCACCAGTATTTTTGTCCACAACTTTTCCTAATAGTAATAAAGCGCTTAACCGCTTGATGATGGCGCAAGATGGCTATGAAGCTGGTAAACAAGCGGGTGGCATGAAGCAACAAGGTAAAATCTGGGTGTTATTGCCTAAAGATTTTCAGTTTCCTAAAAACGGCAATGGAAATGGTGTAACGGTGGGGAGCAAGTAGGCAGTTAATAAAGACCGCGAGAGTCTTCCCCAATTTACCAAGCCAGCAAACTGGCAACTAAAATGTGAAAAAGGCGCTTTAAGCGCCTTTTTCGTTTCAATGCTAAACGCGTTGATTACTTGTTCATTACGTACATTGTAACTTCAAAGCCAAAACGCATTTCAGTAGCAGCTGGTTTA
>JBDLQN010000030.1:0-10461 GCA_039800585.1 Pseudomonadota bacterium | reverse complement strand
AACCACCCCTTCCCATCCCGAACAGGGCCGTGAAACGATTCTGCGCCAATGATAGTATGCTCTTCGCATGCGAAAGTAGGTCACCGCCAGACTTCTTATTGAAGTGTTGTTAATTCTTAGCAACGCGAACGAAAAGCCCACGGTTGTGGGCTTTTTTGTTTTTATCGCCATTATCTAAGTGGTTGATATTATTTGAATATTGGGCGTTAAGCCCTTTTTTTGTTTTTGTGGTTTGAAATATAGCAGGATAAAAATTGGCTGACTTATACGGATTGATTGATAAAACGGTGACCCAACTAGGTTACGAGCTCGTTGATTTGGAAGTTTCCAATCGCGGAAAATTGTTACGTCTGTTTATTGATAAACCTGAAGGCATTACGATTGATGATTGTGTTTTAGTGAGCAATCAACTGGGTAATGTGTTGGCGGTTGAGAATGATATTGACTATGACCGGTTAGAGGTTTCTTCTCCTGGCTTAGATCGTATCTTGAAAAAAGAGTCAGACTTTTTACGATTTGTGGATAGTAAAGCATCCATTAAAGTAAGAATGCCGATAGAAGGCAGAAAGAATTTTGTTGGCGTGCTTAAGGGTTTTGCTGACGGGAATGTGTCGATAGAAGTTGAGGGTGTGTTGTTCAACATCTCGCTCAGCAATGTCGATAAAGCACGTTTAGTGCCTGAATATTAAGATTAATTTGAAATAGAAATTTTAAGCGGAGATTTAAAATGAGTCGCGAAATATTGTTATTGGTAGATGCACTTGCACACGAAAAAAACGTCGATCAAGAAGTCGTTTTTAGTGCGCTTGAATTTGCGTTGGCATCAGCAACCAAAAAACGTTTTGCTGAGGACGCTGACGTTCGCGTTCAAATTGATCGTGAGACTGGCGAGTATGAGTCATTCAGACGTTGGACATTGCTGACAGATGATCAAGCCATTGAAAACTCAGCAGCGCAAATGTATGCAGACGATGAGCGCGCAGAAGGTAAAACCGTTTCAGCTGAAAATACTTTTGAAGAGCCGCTAGAGAACGTTGAGTTTGGCCGTATCGGTGCGCAAGCAGCTAAACAAGTCATTTTACAAAAAGTGCGTGAAGCTGAACGTGAAAAGATCTTGGACGAGTTTTTAGCCCGCAATGAACATTTGGTGACAGGTGTGATTAAGCGTATGGAAAAGGGCAATGCGATTATCGAAATTGGTCGCCTAGAATCTTTATTGCCACGTGAGCAAATGATCCCTAAAGAGAATTTACGTATTGGTGATCGCGTGCGTGCTTATTTGTCACGTATTGAGCGTAGCGGTCGTGGTCCTCAGTTGATTTTGTCACGTACAGCACCTGAGTTCATCACACGTCTATTTGAATTAGAAGTGCCAGAAATTGAAGATGGCTTGCTAGAGATTAAAGCGGCAGCGCGTGATCCTGGCTTGCGTTCAAAAATCGCAGTAAAAGCTAACGATCAACGTCTTGACCCTGTAGGGACTTGTGTTGGTATGCGCGGCTCTCGCGTGCAAGCAGTGACAGCGGAATTGGCTGGCGAACGTGTTGATATCGTACTTTGGTCTATGGACCCAGCCCAGTTTGTCATTAATGCAATGGCCCCTGCTGAAGTATCAAGTATCGTCGTTGATGAAGACGCACACAGCATGGACGTGGTCGTTGATGAAGAACAGTTGGCACTTGCGATTGGTCGTAACGGTCAAAACGTTCGACTAGCTTCAGAGTTAACAGGCTGGACATTGAATATCTTGACGGTTGATGAAGCTGTTAAGAAAAACGAAGAAGAGTCTACCAAAACACGTCAGTTGTTTATGGATAAATTAGACGTGGACGAAGAAGTTGCAGATATCTTGATTGAAGAAGGTTTCACAACATTAGAAGAAATCGCCTACGTGCCGGTGGCAGAGATGTCTGAAATTGAAGCGTTTGATGAAGACACCATTAATGAACTTCGCAAACGTGCGCGTGCAGCATTGCTCACTGATGCCATTGCTAAAGAAGAAAAAGTGGGTGAGGCTTCTGCTGATCTATTGGCCATGGAAGGTATGGACGATGAAACAGCCCATTTATTAGCTTCTAAGGGTGTTCTAACCATGGAAGATTTGGCTGACTTGGCGGTAGATGATTTAGTTGATTTAACCAAAATGGATGCAGAGCGTGCTAAACAGTTGATTATGACGGCGCGTGCACCTTGGTTTGCCTAAAAGGCCTTGTAGCTAACAAGCAATAAATTTGAGTAGTTGTATAAAGAATAGACTGGAGTAACAGATGGGACAGACAAGCGTATTACAATTTGCGAGCGAGCTAGGCCTCCCGGCTGAGCTATTGCTCGAGCAGTTGAAAAGTGCGGGTGTCAACAAAGCAACATCAGGTGACCAGTTGAGTGAAGCTGACAAAACTTTATTGCTTGAATATTTGCGTAAAGAACACGGTGCACAAGCCCCAAAAAACAAAATCACTTTAACGCGTAAACAAAATACCGAAATCAAAAAAACGGATAGCACAGGCAAAGCACGCACGATTCAAGTTGAAGTGCGCAAAAAGCGTGTTTTGGTGCGTAATGAGGAGGCTGCTGCTGAGCAACAGCCGGCGCTTGAGCCAGTCATTGAGGTGCCTGTTGAAGAGCCAGTGTTAGTGGCTGAGCCAGAAGTAGTTGTTCCGGCAGAAGCGCCAGTTGAGGTAGTTGCTGCTGAGCCTGCTGAGACGCCGACCAAATCCAAAAAGTCTTTGTTAACGCCAGAACAAATCGAGCAACGTGAGCAAGAAGCCAAGCGTCACGCCGCGCTGATGGCGATGCAAATGGAAGATGTGCGTAAGAAGCAAGAACTTACCCAAAGACGTCAAGAAGAAGAGACTAAACGCGCTGCTGAAGCGGCTGCCTCAGCAAGTAAGCTTTCTGAAGGTACCTTACATAAGCCTGCCAAAGATGCGGCTAAGCCAGAAGAAAAAGGTGCTAAAAAAGGCGGCAAAAACAGCAACCAAGATTGGGCTGACAATGAGAACAAAAAGCGCGGTATTAAAACGCGCGGTGACGTTTCACAAAATCAAGGTTGGCGTGGTCAGAAAGTCAAATCAAAGTCTAAAGATAGCGATGCGGAGCATGCATTTAATGCACCGACAGAACCTGTGGTTCGCGAAGTGCTAGTACCTGAAACAATTTCAGTAGGTGATCTTGCCCACAAAATGTCCGTTAAGGCTGGCGAAGTGATTAAAGCCCTAATGAAAATGGGCATGATGGTAACGATTAACCAAGTGCTTGACCAAGATACCGCTTTGATTGTGGTTGAAGAGATGGGGCACATTGCTAAAGCAGCAGCGGCTAACGACCCTGAAACTTTCTTGGACGAAACTGAACACGCTGAAGCTGTGTTAGAGGCACGCCCACCAGTGGTGACTGTGATGGGTCACGTGGACCACGGTAAAACTTCTTTGTTGGATTACATTCGTCGCAGTCGCGTTGCTTCAGGCGAAGCTGGCGGAATTACGCAACACATTGGTGCTTACCATGTTGAGACACCGCGTGGCATGGTGACTTTCTTAGATACCCCAGGCCACGAGGCCTTTACAGCAATGCGTGCACGTGGTGCAAAAGCAACCGATATCGTGATTTTGGTGGTTGCTGCTGACGACGGCGTGATGCCACAAACTAAAGAAGCCGTGCACCACGCGAAAGCTGCTGGTGTGCCTTTAGTGGTGGCTGTGAATAAGATTGATAAAGCAGAAGCGAATCCAGATCGCGTAAAACAAGAACTGGCTTCTGAAGAGGTGGTGCCTGAAGACTGGGGTGGTGACACAATGTTTGTTGAAGTGTCAGCAAAAACAGGTCAAGGTATTGATAATTTGCTAGAAGCGGTCTTGCTACAAGCAGAAGTGCTAGAGTTAAAAGCAGCTAAAAACACACCAGCTAAAGGCTTGGTGATTGAAGGTCGACTCGACAAAGGTCGTGGCCCAGTTTCGAGCATTTTGGTGCAATCTGGCACCTTGCGTCGTGGCGATATGCTGTTGGCGGGTACGGCTTTTGGTCGTGTGCGTGCGATGTTGGACGAGGCTGGTCAAGAAGTGAAAGAAGCGGGCCCATCTATTCCAGTTGAGATTCTGGGCCTGTCTGATGTACCTAATGCTGGCGATGAAATTATTGTGCTGAATGATGAGCGTAAGGCCCGCGAAATTGCACTATTCCGTCAAGGTAAATTCCGTGATGTGAAATTGGCCAAACAACAAGCCGCTAAACTTGAAAACATGTTTGAGCAAATGGCTGAGGGTGAAGTGAAAACTTTGGCTTTGATTATCAAATCAGACGTTCAAGGTTCATACGAAGCTTTGGCGACTTCATTGCAAAAACTTTCAACAGCTGAAGTGAAGGTTAATATTATTCACACTGGTGTTGGTGCGATTACCGAGTCAGACGTGAACTTATCAGTTGCCTCTAAAGCTGTATTGATTGGCTTTAATGTGCGTGCCGATGCAGGTGCTCGCAAGCTAATCGAAAGCTCAGGCGTGGATGTTCGTTACTACAACATCATTTATGAAGCTGTGGACGAAGTAAAAGCTGCGCTTGGTGGCATGTTGGCACCAGAGAAGAAAGAAAGCGCAATCGGCTTGGTTGAAGTGCGTGAAGTATTCCGTATTTCTAAAGTGGGCGCAGTGGCTGGTTGTTACGTGCTTGATGGCATGATTAAACGTGCGTCTAAGATCCGCTTGCTACGCGATGACGTTGTTCTGCATTCTGGTGAGTTAGACTCATTAAAACGCTTTAAAGATGACGTTAAAGAAGTAAAAGCTGGCTTCGAATGCGGTCTTTCATTGAAGGGCTACAACGATATCGAAGTGGGTGACTTGCTCGAAGTCTTTGAAGTGGTGGAAGTGGCTAGAACGCTCTAATGGCTAAAGAGTTTGCAAGAAGCGATCGTGTTGCGGAGCAAATGCTGCGAGAGTTGGCAGATTTGCTCCAATTTGAGGTAAAAGATCCTCGCGTTGGCATGGTCACTGTCACGGAAGTTGAAGTGACTGGTGATATGTCACATGCCAAGATTTATTACAGCGCACCGCTTCAAGATAGCAAAGCGCTAGATGCGCTTCAAAAAGGCCTAGAACGAACAGCTGGTTTTTTGCGTAGCCAGCTTTCAAAACGTATGTTGTTACGCACAGTGCCTCAGCTGCACTTTGTCTATGATGCTTCTATTGATCGCGGCATGAAAATGTCTCAATTGATTGATGAAGCAATCTCTGATCAATCGCCTGACAAGGCTTAATCTCTCGTTGCAAGTTAAGCGCATTAAACGTGATATTAGCGGCGTTATCTTATTGGATAAGCCGCTAGGTTTTTCTAGTAATCAAGCACTGCAAAAAATTAAATATCTTCTTCAAGCAGAAAAGGCTGGCCATACTGGCAGCCTTGATCCGCTTGCGTCTGGTTTGCTGCCATTATGCTTTGGTGAAGCAACCAAATTCTCACATTACCTATTAGATGCGGATAAAAGCTATCGCGCCTTAGTTCAACTTGGCGCGACGACCACAACCGGTGATGCCGAAGGTGAGGTATTAGTCTCACGTCCTGTAGATGTGACAGAAACACAAATCAAAAAAGTGCTGAATGATTTTATTGGTGACATTAAGCAAACGCCACCAATGTATTCAGCGCTAAAGCATCAAGGTAAAGCACTTTATGAGTATGCTAGAGATGGCGTGGATATTGAGCGTGCGGCTCGTGATGTAAGCATTTATCAAATCGACTTTCACGGATTTGAAAATCATCAGTTAGATCTTACGGTTGCTTGCAGCAAAGGCACTTATATTCGCACACTGGCAGAAGATATTGGTGCTGCACTTGGCTGCGGCGCCCATTTAGCAGGCTTGCGTCGCTTAACTGCGGGGCATTTTAAGTTGGAAGATGCTATTACCGTTGAAGCCTTTGAGGCCATGACACTGGAGCAAAGAGATGCGTGCTTGTTGTCCCCAGATGCCACTATTGCAACCCTGCCAATGGTCACGATTGACGCAGATAGCGAATTTTATTTATTACGTGGTCAATCTGTTTGGAAAGCCAATCTCAATATACAAGGCAGTTTCCGAGTTTATAACGAGCAAGGCGTGTTTTTAGGCTTGGGTGAACAAGCCTCTGATGGAAAAATTGCGCCCAAGAGATTGCTTAAAAGCAAAATCAACTAAAAATCCTTAAAAATCAATCAATATGCTTGATAAATCATTGCGTTGCGATTAGAATGCCGTTCCAGTCAATTGAATGCATTCGCGGATTCCCTGCTTTTGCATTGACGCTAACTAAAAAAGGAAATTAAAGATGGCAATGACAACTCAAGATACCGCTAAAATCGTAGCGGATTACCAACGTGCTCCTGGTGATACAGGTAGCCCAGAAGTTCAAGTGGCTTTGTTGACAGCACGTATCACTTATTTGACAGAACACTTCAAATCTAACAAAAAAGACAATCACTCACGTCGTGGTTTGTTGGCACTAGTTAGCCAACGTCGTCGTTTGTTGGATTACCTAAAAGGTAAAGACCAAGGCCGTTATCAAACATTGATCGAACGCCTAGGTATTCGTAAATAATTTTTGCAAAAAGCGATTTACATTTTTGCAGTTGAATAAAAAGCCGAAAGCATTGCGCAACGCGTGGTGCTTTTGGCTTTTTTGTTTGTCGTAGTTTGTTGTGAGAAAAGTAATGTGGCATGTGCCACAAATGTAGTTTGTTAAAAGTAGTTCATTAGTTGGTCTTTATTAGTGCAGTAAATAATGACCATGAATGTGAAAAAGGAAAAATAATGTTGAAAGCAATTAAGAAAAGTATTCAGTATGGTGCACATACGCTAACCTTGGAAACAGGTGAAATTGCGCGTCAAGCAGATGGCGCGGTGATGGTAAGCTACGGCGATACCGCTGTATTAGTAACGGTTGTAGGTAAGCAAGAAGTAAAACAAGGGCAAGATTTCTTCCCTCTTACTGTTGATTATCAAGAGCGTACTTACGCTGCAGGTAAAATTCCAGGTGGCTTTTTTAAACGTGAAGGCCGCCCATCAGAAAAAGAAACACTCACATCCCGTTTGATCGATCGTCCACTTCGTCCGCTATTCCCAGAAGCCTTCTATAACGAAGTGCAAGTGGTGGCGACAGTGATGTCATCAGACAGCGAAATTGATGCAGATATTCCAGCAATTATCGGTGCTTCAGCAGCGATGGCCATCTCAGGTATTCCATTCTACGGCCCACTAGGTGCAGCACGTGTTGGTTATATCAATGGTGAATATGTATTGAACCCAAGCGTTTCTCAAATGAAAGAAACAGAGTTGGATTTGGTTGTGGCTGCAACTGATAAAGCCGTGATGATGGTGGAATCAGAAGCAAAAGAATTGCCTGAAGATGTGATGTTGGGCTCAGTTGTGTTTGGTCATGAGCAAATGCAAGCCGTGATTAACATGATTAATGAATTAGTGGCTGAAGTAGGCAAAGAAGCTTGGGACTGGACACCGCCAGAGCCAAACGCTGCTTTGATTGCAAAAGTTGACGCCTTGGCTGCTGCTGACGTAAACGCGGCTTACCAAATCAAATCTAAAGGTGCGCGTTCAACTAAATTGGATGAAATTAAAACACGCGTGTTCGCTGAATTGATTACTGAAGAAACTTCAACTGTTGAAGCGAATGAAATCAAATCTGCGTTGTTTAACTTAGAAGCTAAAGTAGTGCGTAGTCAAATTTTGAACGGTGAACCACGTATTGATGGCCGTGATACACGTACAGTGCGTCCAATTACTATCCGCACAGGCGTGTTGCCACGTACACACGGTTCAGCATTGTTTACGCGTGGTGAAACGCAAGCTTTGGTGGTTGCAACATTGGGCACAGGCCGCGATGAGCAAATGATTGATGCGCTTGAAGGCACATACAATGATCGTTTTATGTTGCACTACAACATGCCTCCATACGCCACTGGTGAAACAGGTCGTGTAGGTACACCAAAACGTCGTGAAATCGGTCATGGTCGTTTGGCAAAACGTGCGCTTATTGCTGCTTTGCCATCACAAGAAGACTTTGGTTACACCATTCGTGTAGTTTCTGAAATTACAGAGTCAAATGGCTCTAGCTCAATGGCTTCTGTATGTGGCGGTTGCTTGGCGTTGATGGATGCTGGCGTGCCAGTGAAATCACACGTTGCAGGTATCGCGATGGGCTTGATTAAAGAAGGCAACCGCGTTGCTGTGTTGACAGATATCTTGGGCGACGAAGATCACCTTGGTGATATGGACTTTAAAGTGGCGGGTACTGATGAAGGTATTACTGCACTTCAAATGGACATCAAGATTACAGGTATTACCGCTGAGATTATGCAAGTGGCGTTGGCGCAAGCTAAAGAAGGTCGCATGCATATCTTGGGTATCATGAAATCAGCAATGGACACTTCGCGTACTGAGTTGTCAGCATTTGCTCCACGTATCATCACCATGAAAATTAACCCAGAGAAGATTCGTGATGTAATCGGTAAAGGCGGTGCTGTGATTCGTGCTTTAACAGAAGAAACAGGCGCTACTATTGATATCGAAGATGACGGCACCATTAAGATTGGTTGCGTAAGTGCTGAAGCAGGTGAAGAAGCGAAGAAACGTATCGAAGCAATCACTGCGGAAGTTGAAATTGGCCAAGTTTATGAAGGCACAGTGATTAAGTTGTTGGACTTCGGTGCTGTTGTTTCATTGCTACCTGGCAAAGATGGCTTATTGCACATCTCTCAAATCGCTCACCAACGTGTTAACGCTGTATCTGACTTCTTGAAAGAAGGCGATGTAGTGAAGGTGAAAGTAGTGGAGGCTGATGAAAAAGGTCGCGTGCGCTTAAGCATGAAAGCTTTGATTGATCCACCAGCGGGTGCAGAAGAAGCGCCAGCAGGCGAATAAGTAGTCGCTTGTTATAAGCAATAAAAAAGCCCGAGTAATCGGGCTTTTTTATTTTCTTGGCTCTTTAGTTTGCCGTCACTTAAATGTTGGGGCTTTGCTAAAAAAGCTAGCAAACAATGGAACAATTATTTGGCTACTTGTCTTTCGCGCATTTCATCTAGCGTTTTGCAGTCGATACACAAGCTTGCCGTTGGGCGTGCTTCAAGGCGTTTTAAGCCAATTTCTACGCCGCAACTATTACAGTAGCCGTATTCGCCGTCGTCAATTTTGCGTAATGTCTCATCGATTTTTTTGATGAGTTTGCGTTCGCGGTCACGATTGCGCAACTCTAATGCCATGTCGGACTCTTGGCTCGCGCGGTCGTTCGGATCCGCAAAAGTCGTTACTTCATCCTGCATAGTGTGAACGGTGCGGTCGATATCCTCGCTCAACTCAACTTTCCACTCATTCAAAATTTTGCGGAAATGATCGAGCTGTTTGTCGTTCATATATTCCTCACCAGCTTTTGCTACGTAAGGGGTAAATTGTTTTAAATTTTCAGCCATGAGTACCTTGAGAATTTATATAAATAAGGTTAATAAAATTAAGGCGGTCAAGAGTTTACACCGATTGACCTAGTGATGCAAAGTACTTAAATTTTTAATAAATTTTGCTTAAACGCCACGCAATTCCATTGCTAAAAGCGTGTTTTCCATTAGGGTGGCTACAGTCATAGGACCTACGCCGCCAGGGACTGGGGTAATCCAAGCAGCCCGTTCTTTTGCTGATTCAAAATCAACATCGCCGCAGATGCTACCGTTTTCCAGTCTGTTAATACCAATATCGACGACAATCGCACCTTTTTTGATCCACTCACCTTTAACAAGACCAGGTTTTCCTACAGCGGCAACGACTAAGTCAGCGCGTTCGATATTGCCCTTCAAGTCTTTGGTATGGCGATGGCAGGAGGTGACTGTGCACCCTGCTAACAAGAGTTCTAGCGCCATTGGGCGGCCCACGTGGTTAGAGACCCCGACAACAACTGCATCCAATCCTTTAAGCTCAATATTTAGCGTTTGCAGCATTTTGATCACGCCAAACGGAGTGCATGAACGCAAAGTTGGCTGGCGCACAGCCAAGCGACCAATATTGTATGGATGGAAACCATCGACATCCTTGCTTGCGCTGATATGCTCAATCACCAACTTCTCATCAATTTGGGGAGGCAAAGGAGATTGCACCAAAATGCCATCAATCGAATCGTCTTTATTTAATTGATCGATTAAATCGAACAATTCTTTTTCGCTGGTGCTGGCTGGCAAATCATAAGCCACAGAGCGAATGCCGACTTTTTCACATGCAAGACGTTTGTTTCGCACATAAATGCTAGAAGCCGGATCACTGCCGACCAAAACGACAGCAAGCGCTGGAGCGCGCTTTCCACCATTAAGTCTTTCATCAATGCGAGCCTTAATAGAAGCTAGCATAGATTCAGAAATTGCCTTACCGCTGATGATTTGTGCCGACATGTCGATGATTCTAGTTAAAAACGCTATTTTAACAGGCAATTGATAAATAA
>JBDLQN010000029.1:0-10624 GCA_039800585.1 Pseudomonadota bacterium | reverse complement strand
TTCTGGTTTTGCCTTTTTTGCAGTGGTGCGCTATTTGCCCGAAACTATGCCACCTGAAAAGCGCTTACCGCTTTCAGCTAAGCAAGTGATTAAAGACTATCGCCTTATTTTTTCCGATGCTGAATATTTTCGTTTAGTATTTTCTATCAGCGCAAACTTTGCAGGCTTCTTCTTATATGTGGTTGCTAGCCCAGTGTTTTTGGTTAAACACTTAGGCCTGAGCGCCCAGCAATTCGGGTATATGTTCATCCCAACCGTTTGCGGCATGATGATAGGATCCTACCTCGCCAAGCGTGCCGCCGGCACCTATACCCGTCAGCAAGTGGTGCAATGGGCTTATGCATGGATGTCATTCACTGTAGTGGGCAATGTCATCGCTTGTTACTACCTATCTAACACCGTGTGGCTGATATTGCCGATTGCGATATTTAACGTTGGTATGGCCCTAGCAATGCCGGTGCTATCAATTGCTGCGCTAGATAGACACCCAAAAATTCGTGGTACCGCCGCTTCTGGCCAGGCTTTCATGCAAATGTTTTTATCTAGTCTCTCATCAGGCGTGGTTGCTTCGTTGGTATGGGGCAGTCCTTTTACGATGGCTTGCGCAATGGCAACATACTGTTTGGTGGGTTGGCTGGTCATTCGTCAAAGCCATTTATGGCGTCACGCCTAGCTTGCAAGGCAATCTAGATGGAAATAGCCGTCCAGCCGCATCGCTGTTTTTGGTGTAATGATACGCACATTTATCGTGACTACCACGACACGGAGTGGGGCTTTCCTGTTGTGGATGACACCCGCTTGTTCGAAAAGATCTGCCTAGAGGGATTTCAGTCAGGCCTCAGTTGGTTGACGATTTTGCGTAAACGCGAAAACTTTCGTGCCGCCTTCAAACAGTTTGATATCAGTTCAGTAGCTCGGTTTGCAGAGAAAGATATAGCGCGACTATTGGCGGATGCTGGCATCGTGAGGCATCAAGGCAAGATCGAAGCTGCTATCAACAATGCGCGCTGTGCAGAGCGCTTGTTAGAATCTCATTCATCATTGGCGACATACTTTTGGCAGTTTGAGCCAGATCCTCAAACGCATCCGCATCAGCTAGACGCCGCTACCTTGAAGACGATGACGCAGTCTAAAGAGTCCATAGCTTTATCCAAAGATTTAAAGCAAAGAGGCTGGCAGTTTGTGGGACCCACTACAATGTATGCCTTTATGCAGGCGATGGGGCTAGTCAACGATCATGAGCAAAATTGTCATGTTCGCCAGGCAGTGTTAGCAGCGAGAGCAAACATCAAACTGCCTAAATAGCATGCCTGAAAAGCAAAAAAGGAAGCCTAGGCTTCCTTTTTTGTTAGATATAACCAGATTATTCGACGAGCAATTCACGCTTGCCTGGCGCGCCATTCATGGCATCAGCATCTGGCAATGGCTCTTTGCGAGCAGAAATCACAGGCCAAACTTTGGCAAGACGCGCATTCAATTCAATATATTCTTGTTGGTCTGCAGGCACATCATCTTCTGCAAAAATTGCCTCAGCAGGACATTCTGCTACACACAATGTGCAGTCGATACATTCGTCAGGATTGATGGCTAAGAAGTTTGGACCTTCAACGAAACAATCTACTGGGCAAACATCTACACAGTCTGTGTATTTACATTGAATGCAGTTCTCGGTGACGACATAAGTCATGTTGTGTTTCCTTCTAAATTCCGTATGGCGCTATTTTAAAGTATTTTTGACTAAAGGGTTTAATGCAAATCAAATAATCATGCCTGCGCCCACTGTGTTATTGGTCGATTCATCAATCACAATAAAGGCGCCAGTTGCGCGGTTATTAGAGTAACTATCGACCATCAGTGGTTGTGCAAGCTTAAAACTTATTTTGGCGATGTCGTTCATGTTTAAGCCTTGTGTCGCTTGTTCTTCAAGGGTGTTTACATCGACTTTGTAAGCAATCTCACCAACTTTAGCTTTAGATTCACGTGTTGTATGGCGAATCACATACGTGCGAGCAGGTGACAAAGCGGCTTCTGACAGCCAGCATACCATCGCAGTAATTTGTTTTACGGGCTCTGGCGCTTGCGCTGATTTCACAATCATATCGCCACGAGAAGTGTCGATTTCATCTTCTAATAACAACGTCACAGATTGTTCGGTCAAAGCGCTTTGCAGATGCTCTTCGCCTAATTGAATCGCTTTGACTTTTGAAGTGTAGCCATTCGGTAACACTGTCACTGCGTCACCAACCGCAATTTCACCTGATTCGACACGCCCCATAAAGCCTCGGAAATCATGTAATTCTGGATTGTCTGAGGCTTGTGGACGGCAAACAAATTGCACGGGAAAGCGGAAAGCTTCGTTGCGCTCAGTGTGTGCCGCCGGCGCTGACTCTAGCATCTCTAACAGGGTTGGCCCTTGATGCCAATTCATGGCCTCGCCGCGATCAACTAACATGTCACCATTGAGCGCAGAAAGCGGTACAAATTGAATGTCATGACCAGCACGTTGCAAGCCAATTTGCTCAGCAAAACTGAGGTAATCAGCTTTAATTTTTTCGTAAGTTGTTTGGTCGTAATCCACCAAGTCCATCTTGTTAATGGCGACCACTATGTGTGGAATGCCTACCAAACGTGCTAAATAAGAATGGCGGCGTGTTTGCGTGAGTACGCCTTTGCGTGCGTCAATCAGAATAATCGCAAGATTAGCGGTTGAAGCGGCTGTGACCATATTGCGTGTGTATTGCTCGTGACCTGGGGCATCGGCAATAATGTACTTGCGTGTGCCAGTGCTAAAGTAGCGATAGGCTACGTCAATGGTAATGCCTTGTTCACGCTCTGCCTGTAGGCCATCTGTGAGCAAAGATAAATCCACGGCTTCAAGGCCGCGCTTTTTAGAAGTGCGGTCAATTTGGTTAAGTGTGTCTGCCAAAATGCTCTTGGTGTCGTATAACAGGCGGCCAATCAGTGTGCTTTTGCCATCGTCCACGCTGCCGCAAGTCATAAAGCGCAGCAGGCTGTCGTTGTGTTGTGTGTTGCTCATATTAGAAATAGCCTTCTTTCTTGCGCTGCTCCATTGAAGCTTCAGACGTTTGATCATCTAGGCGTGTCGCGCCGCGTTCGGTAATAGTGGTGGTTGCAGTTTCTAGCACAATTTTAGAAACATTATCTGCATCGCTCTCAACAGGCGCTGTGCAAGTAATGTCGCCCACGGTGCGGAAACGTACTTGTAGATCAATGATTTTTTCATCGGCTTTAGGCGGATTTAGAATTTCACCTGAAGCTAGTGGTACGTTCACTGGGAAAATGGCGCCGTTGCGGATAACGACAGGGCGTTGGTGCGCAAAATAGATGCTAGGAAGTTCTAGTTTTTCGCGCTCGATATATTGCCAAACGTCCATTTCGGTCCAGTTTGAAATTGGGAATGCGCGGATATTTTCACCTTTGTGCGAGCGTGCATTGTACAAATTCCAAAGTTCTGGGCGCTGATTTTTAGGGTCCCATTGGCCGAACTCATCACGGAAACTCATAATGCGCTCTTTAGCGCGTGCTTTTTCTTCGTCGCGGCGAGCCCCACCGATACAGCAATCAAAACCAAATTCCTCGATGGCTTCTAATAAAGTCACTGATTGGTGTTTGTTACGGGATTCATCTTCGGATTTCAGCACAACTGTGCCGCGCTTCATGGAGTCTTCCACTGAACGCACAATTAGACGCTCACCTAGCTCAGCTGCACGTTTGTCGCGAAACTCGACCACTTCTTTGTAGTTATGGCCTGTGTCGATATGCATGAGCGGAAAAGGGAAGCGGCCTGGGCGGAAAGCCTTTTCAGCGAGGCGCAAGATGCACAATGAATCTTTGCCGCCAGAGAAAAGCAGGACAGGGTTTGCGCATTGACCTGCAACTTCACGCAAAATATGAATCGCTTCGGCTTCTAACCAATCAAGATGGCTAAGGGTTGTTTTGTTTGCTGTTGTCATAAATTTCAACTAGTTAAAATCAGATAAGGGTTATTTTTTTATGTGAAGCCCGCACTCTTTGTTTTCAGGGTTTTCCCACCACCAGCGACCAGCGCGGACATCTTCACCCATGGCGACAGCGCGCGTGCATGGTGCGCAGCCAATTGACGGATAAAACGCGTCGTGTAGCTTGTTGTAAGGCACTTCGTGTAAGCGGATATAAGCCCAAATTTCTTGTTCGGTCCAGTCGCTTAGGGGGTTGAATTTTTCTAGGCCATTGCTTTGGTCGAACTCTTGAACAGGTAGATTGGCACGTGTTACGGCTTGCTCGGCACGCATGCCTGTAATCCAAGCTTGTTTGCCATTTAGCGCACGGCCAAGCGGCTCAACTTTACGCATGTGGCAACAGGCTTTGCGCAACTCGACACTTTCGTAAAAAGCGTTGATGCCTTTAGTTTGCACGTAATCTTCAACTGTTTCGTGTTTTGGAAAATACACTTTGAGTTTGA
Organism: Pseudomonadota bacterium; assembly: GCA_039800585.1. Taxonomy (GTDB): domain Bacteria; phylum Pseudomonadota; class Gammaproteobacteria; order Burkholderiales; family Methylophilaceae; genus Methylopumilus_A. Next base: position 6,162 of record JBDLQN010000029.1, on the reverse strand, counting down.
TGCCGTATTTGCTTTCGGTTTCTGCCATGAGTTCGTAAGTCTCAACAGGCAAGCGCCCCGTGTCTAGCGAAAAAATCTCGATAGGTAGTTGCTCGCGCACAATCACATCGGTGAGCACCATATCTTCAGCGCCAAAGCTGTTGGCAAAAGTGATTGCGGGAAATTGGCTCGCAGCTTGTTTTAGCAGGCTGGCTAGCTTAATGCGCTTTTCATTCACGGAAGCTTTGAGTGCCTCTTTAAGCTCTGGGCTAGTCGCAGGGTTTTTTGCGGCGGAGCGTATCATCGAAACATTGCCGAACATTAGCGGTTTACCCTACGCCAAGCTGGCTGTGTATTATCTACCGCACCTTGATACGGCTCGCTAAAATCCTTCAAACTTTGCAAGGCTTCTTGAGCGTTGCGGTCTGCGCGAATTAAAAAGCTATTAAAGCCAGAGCGTTTCAAAAAGAACAGTTGGTCGCGCAACACATCGCCTATGGCGCGCAATTCATTTTTAAAGCCATAGCGTGTACGCAGTAGGTTGCCGATAGAGAAGATACGGCCATCAGCAAAGCGTTCGACATAGACAGCTACCAATGCAAAAGCGTTAATGTCTTTGATTTCTGCCATAACATCTTCAATGGCTTCATGGGTGGCAATCAATAAGCCAACTTCACCTTGGCTAACTCGGCTGGCAAGAGCGTCTTTATTGGCGCGCCAAACAGTAAATGGCACTAACGCTTTGCCTGTTGCTGGAATTTGCGTGGCAGAAATTTGCTCGGCGGTGAAAGTTTCTTCGCCAGTTAGCTTAAACAGAACGACTTTACCTGCTTGTTTGCGAACAGCTTCCTCACCCAAGCTCGGCGGGACAATGCGCACCCAATCATCGGCAACAATTGAATTGTCTTTAATTAAATTAGACATGGCTTGCCTCCTTGCCATTGGCTGCATATACATGGCCTTTAAATGGGGCTACGCCAATGCGACGCACCGTATCGATAAAGCGCTCTTCAGCTGTGCGTTGTTGGATATACACTTCAATGAGTCGTTGCACCACGCCTGGCATTTCTTCAGCCGAGAATGAAGGTCCAATCACGGTGCCGATGCTGGCATCGTTGCCTTGCTTGCCACCAATGGTGACTTGGTACCACTCAGAACCATCCTTATCTACACCTAAAATGCCGATATGGCCGATATGATGATGGCCGCATGCATTCATACAGCCAGAAATATTGAGTTCTAGGTCGCCGATGTCATGCAAGTAATCGAGGTTGTCGAATTGCATTTGGATAGCTTCAGCGATGGGGATGCTCTTAGCATTAGCAAGCGAACAGAAGTCACCACCAGGGCAGCAAATAATGTCGGTTAGTAGGCCGATGTTAGGTGTTGCTAAGCCTGCCGAGCGGGCTTTTTCCCAAACGGCAAACAAATCACTTAGCTTAACGTCAGCCAAAATTAAATTTTGCTCATGTGAGGCGCGCAACTCGCCAAAGCTGTAAGCGTCGGCTAAATCTGCCACAACATCCATTTGTTCAGAAGTAATGTCGCCTGGTGGATGACCGTGAGGCTTCAAGGAAATGGTCACTGCACGGTAGCCAGCTTGACGATGTGGGTGTGTGCAACGCTTAATCCAAGCGGCAAAGGCTGGGTTGCTGGCAATCGCAGCATCAAAGCTAGCATCTTGTGCTGGCAGGTTCTCATAAGGCATTGCCTCAAAATGCTTAGCAACGCGGGCTAATTCAGCTTCCGTAATGGTGTTCGGGTTGTCTTTAAGGTGTAGCCATTCAGCTTCCACTTGTTTTTTGAACTCATCAATCCCTAAAGCTTTAACTAAGATCTTGATGCGAGCCTTGTAGGCGTTGTCTCGACGACCATGTAAGTTATATACACGGATAATTGCTTCACAGTAGGTGAGGGCGTGTTGCCATTCCAAATGCTCGCAGATTATGGTGCCTAAAATAGGGGTGCGGCCTAAACCGCCACCTACCCAAACGCGGATGGCTGTTTTGCCTTGCTCGTCTTTGTAGAATTCCATGCCAATGTCATGAGCTTGCACGATGGCGCGATCTTGTTTGGTGCCAGAAACGGCAATTTTAAATTTGCGTGGTAACAAGGCAAACTCAGGGTGGAATGTGCTCCATTGGCGCATCACTTCAGCCATGGCGCGTGGATCAATTACTTCGTCAGGGGCAACGCCCGCAAATTGGTCAGTGGTGATATTGCGGATACAGTTACCTGAGGTTTGAATCGCGTGCATTTCAACCGTGGCTAATTCCGCCAAGATTTCTGGCACATCTTCTAATTTTGGCCAGTTAAGCTGTAAGTTCTGACGTGTGCTGAAGTGGCCATAGCCTTTGTCGTAACGTTTGGCAATCGCAGCTAGTTTGTGCAGCTGTTTTGACGATAGCATGCCATAAGGCACGGCAATACGAAGCATTGGTGCGTGGCGTTGAATGTAAAGGCCATTTTGCAAGCGCAGCGGGCGGAATTCGTCCTCGCTGAGTTCGCCCGCAAGGTAACGGTTAGTCTGGTCGCGGTATTGGGCAACCCGTTCGTTGACGATCTGCTGATCGATAGCGTCGTATTTATACATAATTCACTTCTTTAAAGAGGCGGATATTTTAAAGCAAAACCCGCGTTAATTCACGATTTATCTTGATATTTATACTCAGTGCAGCACTAGCTTTAAGCCTACATAAATGAGGATGGCTGCAAGCGCGATGCGTATCCAATGCTCAGCAACCTTGGCGCTAAGATGACTGCCAATGTAAATGCCAGGAATAGAGCCAATCAGTAACACACCTAATAGGTTGTAATCTACGGTGCCTAAGCTGGCGTGGCCTAAGCCAGCAACTAAAGTGAGCGGGACTGCGTGAGCAATGTCGCTACCAACAATGGTGGTAATTTTTTTGTGTGGATAAAGCACAATCAATGCTGTGACACCCAATGCGCCAGCACCCACAGAGGTGAGGGTTACCAAGCCACCCAAAACGATACCGAGCAGCACAGTGCTTGAGGCTACGTATTTTTCTGGGACCAGCGTTTCTTTTGCTAATAACTTGGTGAGCCTTGCTCTAAATAAAACAGCTGCCGACGTAATGATAAGGGCGATGCCTAGGCCAAATTTGATGGTATCTACGGCTTCGTGTGAATCGACATCTATGGTGCGTAGAAATAGGATGGTGGCGATCGATGCTGGAACGCTGCCTATCCCGAGTAGTTTGACGATTTTCCAGTCAATATTGCCTAGTTTGCCATGCGCAAAAATGCCTACCGATTTGGTAATCGAGGCGTATAGCAGGTCTGTCCCAACCGCAAGGGCAGGCTTAACGTGAAAGAAGAAAAGTAAGATAGGCGTCATTAAAGAGCCGCCGCCCACGCCAGTCATGCCAACCAAGAATCCCACCACAAAGCCCGCGATGATGTAACCAATGTCCATGTCACTTCCTAAATCAATAAATGAAAAATTACGCGTATTGTAGATTAGAATATATGTTGTTTTTATATTGATTAGTTCTTAATATATTCTTTTTCGTTATAAAGTGATTTTGAGCGATGAAATTACATCAATTGCGATATGTTAGTGAAGTGGTTAAGCAGGGCCTAAATATCTCGGCCGCTGCCGAAGCGCTGCATACATCACAGCCAGGAGTGAGTAAGCAAATTCAATTGCTGGAAGATGAGTTGAATCTGCAAATATTTGAGCGACACGGCAAGCGTTTGACCGGTGTTACCGAGCCAGGCCGCAATATTGTTGAGCTGGCTGAGCGTGTGATGCGTGATATGGAAAATATTAAGAAAGTAGGGGATGAGTTTAGCCACGAAGATGTGGGCACCCTAACTATTGCTACCACTCATACGCAAGCGCGTTATCGCTTGCCCGCAGCGGTTAAGGCTTTTATGGAAAAGTATCCGCAAGTAAAGCTAAATATTCACCAAGGCAACCCAACGCAGGTGTCGGAGCAGGTGCAAAGTGGGGAGGCTGACATTGGCATTGCCACGGAGGCGATTAGCCATTATGACAAGATTTTATGCTTGCCAGCTTACCAGTGGAATCGTTGTGTAGTCGTGCCGCAAGGGCATCCGCTGATTAAAGACGTGCCTTTGACCCTTAAAAAACTAACAGCATATCCGCTGATTACTTACGATTTTGCTTTTACGGGGGGATCATTGGTGAGTCGGGTATTCAATCAGGAAGGCTTGGAGCCTAATGTTGTGTTAACTGCGATTGACGCGGACGTTATTAAAACCTACGTGGGGCTGGGGCTGGGTGTGGGCTTGCTAGCAAATATGGCTTATGACGCAGAGAGAGATGCAAATTTGGTGGCGATTGATGCGAAACATCTTTTCCCGGATAGCACCACCTTTGTTGGGGTGCGTAGAGATGCCTATTTGCGTAAATTCGCTTACGACTTTATTCAACTGTTGGCGCCGAGCTTTGATCGCAGAGCCGTCACCGAAGCACTCAAGCGATAACTTAAGCTTTGGGTGATGTGGATGCTTGCTTTTTCGGGTATAATTCCCACCCTGAATTTTAGCGGTTTGTTTTAGGCTATTTTATTAAAGTCATTATTACGGAGAGAGCTATGGCTAATCTATTGGAACAATTGAAGTCTATGACCACTATCGTGGCAGATACAGGCGACGTTGACGCGATTAAAAGTGTAAAACCTATTGATGCGACAACAAACCCATCTTTGGTATTAAAAGCAAGCCAATTGCCACAATACGCTTCTTTAATCGAAGCGGCGATTGCTTATGCAAAAGCACAAGGTGGCTCTAAAGAAGAACAAATCGACAATGCAGCTGATAAATTGGCTGTGTTAATTGGTACAGAAATCACTAAAGTAGTGCCAGGCCGCATTTCAACTGAAGTGGATGCGCGTTTGTCATTCAATGTAGACAAAATGGTGGCTAAAGGCCGTAAGCTCATCAAACTATACCAAGAGTCTGGCGTCAGCAAAGAACGCGTGTTGATTAAGTTGGCTTCAACATGGGAAGGTATTAAAGCGGGTGAGATTCTTGAAAAAGAAGGCATCCAATGTAACCTCACATTGTTGTTTGGTTTCGGTCAAGCACGTGCTTGTGCTGAAGCAGGCGTATTCTTGATTTCACCATTCGTAGGTCGTATCTTGGATTGGTACAAAGCTAAGAACCCAGGTACAGAATACACACAAGAAACTGACCCAGGTGTGGTTTCAGTGCGTGCTATTTACCAATATTACAAAGAGCATGGCTATAAAACTGTTGTGATGGGCGCTTCATTCCGTAACACTGGCGAATTGATTGCTTTGGCTGGTTGCGATCGTTTGACCGTTTCACCAAACCTATTACAAGATTTGGCTGCAACAGAAGGCACATTGGTTCAAGTGTTGAAAGACAATGGCGCAACTAAAACACCTCCAGCAAAAATGACTGAAGAAGAGTTCCGCTTTGCATTAAATGAAGACCCAATGGCAACTGAGAAGTTGGCTGAAGGTATTCGTGGCTTCGTTGTTGACCAAAATAAACTAGAAGCGATGCTTGCGACTAAGCTGTAATAAATCAAACGCCAAGCCCTGCTTTAAGGCCTTGGCGTTTTTCTTGATATCGTTGACATATGCTTTAGTTGCGCTATAAGATACGATTCGATTTTTAAATTGGTGTGTAACAACACTAAGTAATAAGTAGTAAAACCTGTAACCATCGGAGAAAAAACATGGCATTAACACAAATGGCTTTAGACTCATTAGATTTCGACGCAACAGTTGCTTTGGCAACTACAGTTGCTCCACACGTTGATATTCTTGAAATTGGTACACCATGCATCAAGCACAACGGTATCAAATTGCTTGAAACATTGCGCGCTAAGTTCCCAAAAAACCAAATCATGGTTGACTTGAAAACTATGGATGCTGGTTTCTACGAAGCTGAGCCATTCTACAAAGCTGGTGCAGACATCTGTACAGTTTTGGGTTGTGCTGATATCGGTACAATCAAAGGCGTAATCGACGCTGCTAACAAATACGGCAAAAAAGCTCAAGTTGACTTGATCAACGTAGCTGACAAAAAAGCACGTACACAAGAAGTTGCTAAACTAGGTGCACACATTATTGGTGTTCACACTGGTCTTGACCAACAAGCTGCTGGCCAAACACCATTTGCTGACTTAGCAATGGTTGCTGGTTTGAAACTTGGTTTGGA
>JBDLQN010000028.1:0-10679 GCA_039800585.1 Pseudomonadota bacterium | reverse complement strand
GGTCCAGCCAGCCTTTAAGGTCTTCTCTTCGCTCTTCTGGCGCGCTATCTAGCCAATAGTGGTAAGCAGGTAAATCAAATTCACAAAGGCCACCAGGAATAATCGCGCGCTGTCTAATCGCCATCAGCCATTCATTTTCACGCAAGGGCTGGCCAACTCTCGTATAAATGCCACGTAGCTTGGCTGAGACGATGAGAATATTCTCGAGTATGGGTTTTAGAACTTCGACGTTAATTTGAGGATTGTCTATCAAGCTTGTCATCATAGCTTTTTGACGATCAAGCTCTTGGAGTAATTCGGCTTTTAAGTCGGTACGGTCAACGATATCTAGAATTTGGAAAAATGAAACCATCGCGTTGTGGTGATGGCTTGAATGGTCGGATTCGATGTTAAGCAAAACCTTAGAAAATAAATCTTCTAGGCGCAGCGATGTCCTGATTCGTTCATTGAATGGAAACTCGTAACTTGCCACGGTGGTTTTCGTTTAACAGTCGTCGTTGTTTTAGTAATTTTCTGATTATGTGTTTAATTACTTAAATGTGCAAGTATCGATATATTTTTCATGGAGTTGAGTGACTTTTTTGCGTAGTTCATCCACCGAGCCATTGTTGCTTAATATATCGTTTGCTAGCTGATTTCTTTGAGTGCGCGGGGTTTGCGTGGCGATGATTTTTTCAACCTCATCCACGCTCAAACCGCTACGTTCACAAGCTCTCTGAATCTGCACTGCAGGTTCGCAGTCAATCACTAAACTGCGATTGATTAACTTTAGATAACGATCACTCTCAAACAGCAGCGGAATATCAATCACTTGATAAGGCGCAGAGCTGTTTTGGGCGAGTTGCTTTAAGACCTCGTTGTAAATCGCTGGGTGCATAATGCCTTCAAGTTGCTTTTTGGCATTGGCATCAGAAAAAATTATCTGTCTTAAGGCCGTGCGATTGAGTTCACCTTCTTGGCTTAGTATTGCATTACCAAAGATTTTGGCAATTTCACTTAAGGTTGGCTGGCCAGCTTGGGTGAGCGCATGACTGATTTTATCAACATCCACCACGGGGACCCCCAGGGCAAGAAAAGCTTTTGCTGCTTCACTTTTGCCGCAGCCTATGCCGCCTGTCATGCCGACAATCCACATAAATTAGATGCCTATCAATTGGGTAAGTGTTGGAGTTTTAAATAGCGCAATAAGACCTGCTAAAGCCAAATAGGGGCCAAACGGAATCGCGGTGGCGCGGTCTTGTTTTTTTAATAGGATTAAGGTGATGCCGACGATGGATGCAGTCAGCGAGGAAATTAACATCACGAGTGGTAAAATAGTCCAACCCAACCATGCCCCAATTGCGGCTAGCATTTTAAAGTCGCCATAGCCCATGCCTTCTTTATTGGTGGTGATTTTAAAAAGCCAATACACAGACCATAAAATAAGATAACCGAAAACGGCGCCCAGCACGGCGGACTCAATGCTTGTGAATTCCTGATTTAAGTTGAACAGCAAGCCCAGCCAAACCAGAGGCAAAGTGATGTTGTCTGGGAGCAGCTGAGTTTCTAAGTCTATGCAGGTAAGCGTGAGTAGGCTGAGTGCCAAAATGCTGCTGGCAAGGGTATGCATGGACCAACCAAATTGCCAAGTAATAAAAGCCACAATCAAGCCGCTTAATATCTCAACCACTAAATAGCGGGCATTGATGGGATTTTTGCAATGTCGACAAGTCCCTTTTTGCAAGACGTAGCTGATGATGGGAATGTTCTCAAACACGCCAATGCTGTGATTGCAATGTGGACAGGCTGATCTCGGGGTGACTAAGTTATATTTGGGTAAATTTTCTGTGTCATCTTGAGCAAGCTCTCTCTGCCATGCTAGCGCCATCATTTTGGGTAGGCGGTGAATCACAACATTTAGAAAGCTGCCTATGACTACGCCGATGATGCCAGCGAAGATAATCAGAAAGGGTGGGGTTTGAGTCAGTAATGTGGGTAGGCTGTTCATTAGACTAGCACTTATCTCTTTGAGTTTTTGAGCATATTCGCATTGAAATGGAGTGTCGGCAACTATATAGGCCCGAAAGGGGCTTGAAATATCAAAAATAAGCGTCACTATATAGGCATTGAAATGGATGTTGAAAGTCACGCTATGCAACCTGAAAGCAATACAAAATTTACTGCAGTCCTAGATGAAGCGCTGGTAGAGGCTTGGTCTAAGCCCATCGTTTGTCGTGTTGAGGTGGATTTGCCTGCTTGGATGACGCAATTAACAGGCAAGAAAAGCTGGCAAGTGCTGAGCGAGGATGAAACAGATGATTACATCACTTATGCCATGCGGTCTGGTCGCAAGGAGGCGGAGATAACGCTTTATCACAGTGGCTACGCGGTGGTTGACGTGGATGGCAAGTCTTTGTTTGATGGTACGCTGACCAATGGTCAAACAGCGCATGCGCATTTAAGTTATTTTAATTTGGAAGATGGCGAGCCCATCACCTTTAATTAAAAGCTTCTGGAAACGGAAAACTCGGCTAAAGCCACCATCGCTTCGCGATATTGATTGTTAGGAAGGTGAGCGATGGCTTGGCAAGCAAGTTCTGCTTCATTTTTTGCTACATCGCGTACGTAATCCAAAGCCCCTGTGTCTTTGACCGCCTGAATAATCGCGGAAAAGTCTTCTAAACCACCTTGCTCAATCGCTTTGCGAATTAAAGTACGTTGAGTATCGTTGCCTTGGCGCATGGCATAGAGCAACGGCAACGTGGGTTTTCCCTCGGCAATGTCGTCCCCTAAATTTTTGCCGATATCACTGCTATCACCGCTAAGATCTAATACATCATCAATCAGCTGAAATGCCGTGCCTAGTCGCATGCCATACTCTGCCATCGCTGCTTCGTCTTTAGTGGGGGCATTGTTAATGATGGCTCCCAGCCTTGTCGCTGCTTCAAACAATTTTGCAGTTTTGTAATGAATGACTTGTAAATAGGCTTCGTCAGTAACATCTGCGTCATGAATATTAAGCAGTTGCAAGACTTCGCCTTCGGCAATAATGTTGGTCGCTTCTGCCAAAATTTCCATCACGCGCATATTTTGCACGCTCACCATCATTTGGAATGCACGGGAGTACACAAAATCACCGACCAAGACGCTGGCAGCATTGCCAAACATGGTATTGGCCGTGGCCCGTCCGCGGCGCATTGAAGACTCATCGACAACGTCATCATGCAGCAAAGTGGCTGTGTGGATAAACTCAACTACCGCAGCCAAGGTGTGATGTTGCGCCTTAATTTCCCCAAAAACGCCCGCAGAAAGTAATACCAAAGCTGGTCGCAGGCGCTTTCCGCCACTATTGATGATGTATTCAGCGACTTGATTGATCAGTACAACTTCTGAACGCAAAGATAGACGAATGACTTCGTCAACGGCTTGCATATCATTGGCAATGCTAGATTGAATAAGGGATAGTGACACGAAAAGTTACCAGTTATTTTGGTGGGATTTTAGCACAGACTTTTTTATAATTTGCCCAGCGGATAAGACTTTGAGCGGTGTTTGTTGCAGGATTGGCGCATTCTTAGATTTAATCAAGCCAAGATTTTTAGGGATTTTCGGTTTTGTAGGCATTTGATGTTTGCTTAAGTCTAATTTTTACGTATAATGCGCGATTCATTTGAATGCGTAGCAAACGAGGCTTAATCATGTATGCAGTCATCAAGACTGGCGGTAAACAGTACCGCGTTACACCTGGCTTAAAGCTAAAGGTAGAAAAATTAACAGGTGAAGTTGGTAGCGACGTCACCCTAGACCAAGTGTTGGTAATGGCGGATGGTGAAAATGTCACTATCGGTGCTCCATTGATTGCTGGTGCTTCTGTAACAGCTAAAGTGTTGTCACACGGCCGTGGCGATAAGGTAATGATTTTCAAATTCCGTCGTCGTAAGCACTACCGTAAGACACAAGGTCATCGTCAAAGCTATACAGAAATCCAAATTGCAGATTTCGGTGGCGCTTCATCAAAACCAGCGAAAGCCAAGGCTGCTAAAGCCAAAGCTGCTGAATAAGGAGTAAAATAATGGCACATAAGAAAGCAGGCGGTAGTTCACGTAACGGTCGTGACTCACAGGCCAAACGATTGGGTGTTAAAGCTTACGGTGAGCAATTTGTTTCAGCAGGTAGCATCATCGTTCGTCAACGTGGTACTCGTATGCACGCTGGTGACAATGTAGGCATGGGTAAAGATCACACGCTATACGCTAAAGTAGATGGCGTGGTTTCTTTCGGTGTAAAAGGTGCTTTGCGCCGTAAGATGGTAAACGTTACACCAGCTTAATACTGATGCACTGATTAAAAAGCCCTATCCAGTCGGTAGGGCTTTTTTGTTTTATGGCACTATATGCCAATTAAATCATTAAAAAATGCGTGGTGATAAATGAAGTTTATTGATGAAGCGACAATCAAGCTCTTTGCTGGCGATGGCGGCAATGGCGTAGCCACGTTTCGTCGTGAAAAGTACGAGCCTATGGGCGGCCCAAACGGTGGTGATGGTGGTCACGGTGGATCTATTTATTTAGAAGCTGATCGCAACATTAATACGCTGGTTGATTATCGATATACACGCTCTTTCCGTGCGCAACGCGGTGAAAATGGCCGTGGTTCAGATTGTTATGGCGCTGGCGGTGAGGACATGGTGCTTCGCGTTCCTGTTGGAACAGTCATTAGCGACAAGGCAAGCGCTCAAACATTGGTTGATTTGGCTGAACATGGTCAACGCGCTTTGTTGGCTAAGGGCGGCAAAGGCGGTTTAGGCAATATTCACTTTAAATCCAGTACTAATCGTTCCCCACGTCAATGTACCAAGGGCGAACCTGGTGAAGAGATTGAGCTTTATCTTGAGTTGAAAGTGTTGGCTGATGTTGGTTTGCTGGGCATGCCAAATGCAGGTAAATCCACTTTTATTCGCTCTGTTTCGGCGGCTAAACCGAAAGTGGCAGATTATCCATTTACTACCTTACATCCTAATTTGGGCGTAGTTCGCGTCGATACGAATCGCAGTTTTGTGATTGCAGATATTCCAGGCTTGATTGAAGGCGCTGCAGAAGGTGCTGGCTTGGGGCATCAATTTTTGCGCCATTTGGCCCGAACCCGTTTATTGCTACATATCGTTGATTTGGCCCCTTTTGATGAGGCTGTTGACCCAGTTGCAGAGGCAAAAGCGATTGTTGAGGAATTGCGTAAATACGATGAAGAGCTCTACAACAAGCCTCGTTGGTTAATCCTCAATAAAGTGGATATGCTGGAAAATTCAGCCGAAAAAGTGGCCGAATTTGTGAAAGCTTACGGTTGGCAAGGCAAGTGTTTCGCTATTTCTGCGATTAATGGCGCTGGCTGTAAAGAGCTGGTTTATGCGATTATGGAGCATATTGAAGCAGTCAATGCTGAAATCCGAGAGCAAGAAGAAGCTGAGCAGGCGCGCTTGGCGGCAGAAAAGTTAGCTTATAAAGAAGCTAAACTCAAACAGGCAGAATAATTGTTAAGACAGGCAGAGTAATTGAGTCATTTGAAGTCATTATTAGCCGATGCAAAATGCATCGTGATCAAAGTAGGATCCAGCCTCGTCACCAATAATGGTGAGGGCTTGGATCAGGCTGCGATTGCTGCTTGGGCTGCCCAAATTGCGCAGCTGGTTAAGCCACAAGATGGCTTAAGCGCCAGACAAGTTGTATTGGTTTCAAGTGGTGCGGTAGCCGAAGGCATGCAGCGCTTAGGCTGGAAAAAACGCCCAACAGCCGTGAATGAGCTGCAAGCAGCAGCGGCGGTAGGTCAAATGGGCTTGGTGCAAATGTATGAGTCTTGCTTTAGTCAGCATGCTTTACATACGGCACAAGTGCTACTTACGCACGAAGATTTGGCTGACAGAAAACGCTACCTGAATGCCCGTAGCACTTTAAGGACTTTATTGGCGATGGGCGTGATTCCTATCATCAATGAAAATGATACTGTTGTGACGGACGAAATTCGTTTTGGTGATAACGATACTCTAGGTTCCTTGGTAGCTAACTTAATTGAAGCGGATGCTTTGGTGATTTTGACGGATCAAGCGGGTTTATATTCTGCCGACCCACGCAAAAATCCTGATGCTGAATTTGTTCAGCATGCAGTAGCGGGGGATGGGGCTTTAGAACAAATGGCTGGCGGTGCAGGCTCAAGCGTAGGCACCGGCGGTATGTTGACTAAGATTTTGGCGGCCAAACGTGCAGCCAGAAGTGGTGCGCATACGATTATTGCTTCGGGTCGTGAAGAAGCTGTATTAGTGCGTTTGGCTAAAGGTGAAGTGATAGGCACACATCTACGTAGCGAGCAGGGCAAAATTTTAGCCAAGAAACAATGGATGGCTGACCATTTGCGCGTCACTGGGCAATTAAAACTAGATGCGGGTGCAGTCAAAGTATTGTGTAACGAAGGTAAAAGTTTATTGCCTGTCGGTGTGACGGCTGTTGAAGGCCATTTCGAACGTGGTGATGTGGTGGCTTGTGTTGATGAGCAAGGTAAAGCGGTTGCACGTGGTTTGGTGAATTACTCTTCATCTGAAACGAGCCGTATTTTGCGCAAATCTAGCAGCGAAATTGAAACTATTTTGGGTTACATGGATGAGGCTGAACTAATCCATCGTGACAATCTTATTCTTTTATAAGCATTGATTTTGTAGGGATTGAGGTGAGTATGGCAACACCAAAAGTAGCAATTATTATGGGGTCGGATAGCGATTGGCCAGTGATGAAACAAGCCGCGCAAATGCTCACGGATTTTGGCGTGGACTATGAAGCTAAGGTGGTTTCTGCACACCGTACTCCTGACTTGATGTTCAAGTTTGCTGAAGATGCTGCTACAAAAGGCTTTCAAGTGATTATTGCTGGCGCTGGCGGGGCCGCGCATTTGCCTGGGATGGTCGCTGCAAAAACAACCTTGCCGGTATTGGGTGTGCCTGTGCCAAGCAAACATTTGCAAGGGCAAGATTCATTGCTGTCTATTGTGCAAATGCCTAAGGGTATTCCAGTTGCGACTTTCGCAATTGGTGAGGCTGGCGCAGCAAATGCTGGATTGTTCGCGGTTTCTATCTTGGCAAATCACGACGCTGCATTAGCCAGAAAGTTACATGATTTCCGCGTAGCGCAAACTGCAAAAGTATTAAACATGACATTATCGGAGCAGTCTTGAGTTCTCAAAGTGTGATTCTTCCTCCAGCAATGTTGGGAATGTTGGGCGGCGGCCAGTTAGGTCGATTTTTCGTGATTGCTGCCCATGAAATGGGTTACCGCGTTACCGTGCTAGATCCTGATAAAAACAGCCCAGCAGGCAAAATTGCCGATGTGCATTTATGCGCGGCTTACGATGACACTGAAGCTTTAAAAAAGATGGCCGCAACTTGCCAGGCGATTACCACTGAATTTGAAAACGTACCTGCAGCAACGCTAGATACACTCGCCAAATCACGCACTGTGCGTCCCTCAGCAAAAGCAGTAGCGATTGCGCAGCATCGTGTGCTGGAAAAGCAATTTATTCGTGATGCGGGAATTCCTGTCGCCCCATTCGTGGTGGTTAATGCTGTTAATGATTTGCCTGCTGATAACGATGCTATTTATCCAGCCATCCTTAAAGTGGCGCGTTTTGGCTATGACGGCAAAGGTCAGGCGCGTGTGAGCAATCAAGCACAAGCGGCAGAAGCCTTTCAAGCATTTAAAGGTGAGCAGTGCGTTTTAGAGAAAATGCTCAATTTGGATTACGAAGTTTCAGTCGTATTGGCGCGCGATGCTTCAGGCAATGTGGCGGCTTATCCGACTGCTGAAAATAGTCATTTGAATGGTATTTTGGATGTGAGCATCGTGCCAGCGCGCGCGCCTAAAGCGATTCATGACCAAGCTAAAAATTTAGCCATGAAGATTGCTGAAAAGCTCGAATATATTGGTGTGCTGGCTGTGGAGTTTTTTGTGAGTGACGGTCAGTTACTTGCCAATGAAATGGCGCCGCGCCCACATAATTCTGGCCATTACACAATTGACGCCAATGTGACCAATCAGTTCGAGCAGCAATTGCGAGCTTTGGTAGGATTGCCTCTGGGTGATCAACGTTTGCACAGCCAAGCAGTCATGGTGAATATCTTGGGTGATGTTTGGAAAAATGGCGCTGAGCCAGCTTGGGATAAGATTTTTGCGCGACCAGAACTGAAGCTGCACCTATACGGTAAACACGAACCACGTGCAGGTCGCAAAATGGGTCACTTTACCGTGATTGGTGAAGACCAAGTAGAAGTAATTGCGAGTGCAATTAAAGCACGTGGCGAATTGGGGATTGGCTAGTTTTAAATCTTAAGTGTTAGAGATTTAGGTAATAAAAAAGCCGAACATCAAGTTCGGCTTTTTTCTATCTCAAGGCGACTAATTAAGCCATTGCCTTGATTGATGCATTCAAGCGGCTCTTATGACGAGCTGCTTTGTTTTTATGAATGATCTTTTTGTCAGCAATACGATCAATCACACTCACGTTCTCAGCAAATGCTGCTTGAGCAGCCGCTTTGTCACCAGCTTCTACCGCTTTAATGACCTTTTTGATCGCGGTGCGCAATGTAGAACGCAAGCTGGCATTGTGAGCGCGTTGCTTAACTGCTTGACGAGCACGTTTTCTTGCCTGCGCGGTATTAGCCATGTGTTTTCCTATAAATTAACAAAATACGAAGCCGAGCATCATATCGTTTTATTTAATCGTTTGCAAGATATTCTCAAGCCAAAATTCTCTTATTCTTCGAGGAATATCCCCCGCTCATGTTAGAATTGTCGGCGTTTTTAACCTAATTCACACTCATGAACCTGCTTAAAGCACTCGCTGCCGTCGGAAGCATGACATTTCTATCTCGGATTCTTGGTTTTGTCCGAGATACGTTGATTGCGCGCGTATTTGGCGCAGGGCTTTATACAGACGCTTTCTTCGTTGCGTTCAAAATCCCTAATTTGTTGCGTCGCATTTCTGCTGAAGGTGCATTTTCTCAAGCTTTTGTGCCAATTTTGGCTGAATATAAAAAGCAGCGCAGTTTTGACGAAACGCGTGCTTTAATCAATCACGTAGCCACTTTATTGGGTCTGTTTTTAGTGCTGATTACCATCTTGGGCATGTTAGCCGCGCCTTGGGTGATTCAAATCAGCGCGCCAGGATTCACTATCGATCAAACTAAATTTGATTTAACCGTGGATTTATTACGTATTACTTTTCCTTATATCTTTTTTATCTCATTGGTTTCCCTCGCTGGTGGTGTGCTTAACACTTATGGCAATTTTCAAGTGCCTGCATTTACGCCAGTTTGGCTGAATGTTTCTTTTATTGTCGCTGTATTATTTGTCGCGCCGTATTTTGATCATTCGGTGAAAGTGCTTGCTTGGGCAGTGTTTGTAGGTGGTGTTCTGCAACTCATTTATCAATGGCCATATTTGCGTAAAATTGGTCTGGTGCCGCGCTACGAACTCAATTTAGATGATGAAGGCGTTTGGCGTATTACAAAGTTGATGGGGCCTGCAATTTTTGGTGTTTCTATCGCCCAAATTTCTTTGCTCATCAACACCATTATCGCTTCATTATTGGTCACTGGCAGCGTTTCTTGGCTTTATTACGCTGACCGCTTAATGGAATTTCCAACGGGTGTATTGGGTGTGGCTTTAGGCACGATTTTGCTGCCAAGTTTGGCTAAAAGTTATGCGGATAAAGCGGACGATGAGTACTCCAAATTACTAGACTGGGGTTTGCGGCTCACCTTTATTTTAGCTGCGCCAGCCGCAGTGGCATTGGCTGTGCTTTCTGTGCCCTTGGTGACAGGCTTATTTCATTACGGAAAATTTAATGCCTTAGATGTTGAAATGACTCGCCAAGCCCTTATTGCTTATAGCTTTGGCTTGCTCGGCTTAATCTTGGTGAAGGTGTTGGCACCAGCGTTTTATTCTCGCCAAAATATTAAGACCCCAGTGAAAATCGCGATTTTGACTTTAATTACCACGCAACTAATGAGTCTGTTTTTCGTGTTTATTCTCAAGCTTAATCATGCGGGTCTTGCCTTAGCGATTGGTCTTGGTGCTTGCATGAATGCTAGTTTGCTTTATTTCTATTTACGCAAAGCCAATCTATTTCAACCGCAAGCTGGCTGGTCTTCTTTTCTGCTCAAGCTATTGATTGCTCTGATTGTGATGTCCACGGTCCTGCATTTTGTGGCAGGCAGTGATGCTGTTTGGCTCAGTTATAAATTAGTGCCTAAATTGACGCATTTGTTAGTGTTATTGGCGCTGGGCGCAGCAAGCTATTTCGCGACATTGTGGCTGATGGGTGTCCGCATCAAAGACTTTATTAAGCGCGCCACGATTTAAGATGCAGGTTCTGAGACATTTTCCGTCCATTTTGGCTCAGCCATGTGCTTTGGCCATTGGTAATTTTGATGGCCTGCATTTGGGGCATCAGGCTTTGTTGGCAAAATTGACTCAAACGGCTAAACAGCAACAATTAAAATCAGCAGTGATGACGTTTGAACCTCATCCAAGAGAGTTTTTTACGCCCGATCAAGCGCCAACACGTTTGGCTTCTTTGCGTGAAAAACTAGAGCGTTTTGCGGATGCTGGCGTGGATATTGTCTATCTATGTCGCTTTGATAAAAAGTTTGCAGCCTTAAG